>NZ_BMOF01000029.1 GCF_014646935.1 Calditerricola satsumensis
CGGCGGTGACGTGGGCGAGTGGCGCGGCGCGCTCACCGTGGGCCAGCACTACGCCCGCGCATCCGGCACCGCCCCGCCCTCCGGCGTGGCGGTGCCCGCCGCGTTCCACCTGGCTGCGGCCAACGCCGAGGCGGCCTTTGGCGCGGTGCCGGGTTTGCTCGGCGAGACGCTCAAGCGGGCCGGGCTGCGGCGGATGGTGGCGGGGCACGCCGATAGGGATGAGGCCCCCCGCCGCTTGGCGCCGCTCCTGCTCATGGACCAGGACGGGCGCGTGCCGGAGGGGCAGTTCGGCCCGCCCGTCATGCACCTGGATCCAACAGCCCCCGGCGGATGGCGCACCGATGTGGCCGCCATGCGGGATGCGGTGGCGTCCTTTTTGCGCGGGCCGTCCGGCGTCGTCGCGGTGGAATTCGGCGATTGGGCTCGCCTGGCCGCAGAGAAGCCGCAGATGGCCCCGGTTCGGTGGGCGGCGGAACGCGCGGCCACGCTGGAGGCACTGGACCGCCTCGTGCAGGGCATCGCCGCGCGAGTGGGGCCGGAGGATCTCCTGCTCGTCTTCTCCCCGTCCGTCCACCGCGAGGCGGAAGCGGAAGGGGCGCGGGTGATGCCGCTCCTCGTGTACAGGCCCGGCGGCGAGCCCGGCGTGGCCACCAGCACGTCGACGCGCCAGGGGGGATGGGTGACGGGCACCGACGTGGCCCCGACCGTCCTTGCCCACTTTGGCCTTTCCGCTCCGGCCGCGATGAGCGGCGCGCCGATTGCGGTGCGCCCCGGACAGGCGGATGCGGTGTTTGACGATGTGGACAAGCGGGTGGCCGTTTACCGGCTGCGCCAAAACGTGGTGCCGCCGCTTGCCCTGGCGATCATCGGCGTGCTGCTCGTCGCCTTGTGGTTCATGTGGCGCGGGCGAAGGGTCGTTTCTCCGGCGTCCCTCCCGCGGTGGTCGGCTGTGCTCCAGGGGGCCCTGTTCGCCGTGCTGGCGTTGCCCGGCGTGCTCTTGGTGCTGGCCCCCTGGGCGGTGGCGTGGCCCTGGCTGGCCTACGCCTGCGCCGCCATCGCCGCAGCCGGAGGGGCAGGGGCGATCCTGTGCCGGCTGCGCCCCTTAGCCGCGTTGGGTGTGGTGGCGGCGGGCAACGTCCTCATGATCCTGGCCGATGGCCTGGCCGGCGGGCCCCTGGCCCGCTATGCCCTCCTCAGCCATGATCCGATTATCGGGGCGCGGTTTTACGGCTTGGGCAACGAGTACTCCGGCGTCCTTCTGGGTGCCAGCGTGCTTGCCGCATCGGCCCTATGGGTGACGGTCGGGGACCGAAGGAGATGGGCGCGCGGGCTTGTGCTCGTCGGTTTGGCGGCGGCGTTTCTCTACACGGCGGCCCCCGGCGGCGGGGCCAATTTCGATGCCGTGACGGCCATGCTGCCCGCCTTTGTGCTGACGGTGTGGCGGCTTTCGGACCGGCCGATCACGCCGCGCGCGCTGCTTGTGGTCGGAACGCTTTCCGTGGGTGTAGGGGCGGCCGTTCTGTATGGCCACGCGGCGATGCCCGAGGCGCAGCTGTCGCACATCGGCCGCGCCGTTCGTCGCCTGCTTGCTGGCGACTGGGGTCCGCTTGTGGACATCGCCCGGCGCAAGTGGGACATGAACCTTCGCCTGCTGCGGGTCTCGATCTGGGGCAAGGTGTTTGTGACGTCGCTCCTCGTGCTGATCGGCGATCTCCTTCATTCCGAGGCGCGCCAGGACGCTTCACCCGTCGGGAGATTTTTGCGCGGCCTCAGCGGCGGGGCGTTGGGCACGTTCCTCGCCCTCCTCGTAAACGACAGCGGGATTGTGGCGGCGGCGACGAGCAGCCTGTTTCTCGCGGTTCCCCTCTTGTGCCTCCATCTTTCCGCGGCACAAGCGGCGGCGGCCGGCCGCCATCTTTACACTCCCTCCACATCCCTGTGATACAATGGACCCGGAAACCGCCGGGCCCGTGGGCCAGGGCCCATCAGGGGGAAAACCGATGGACAATGCCCGTGAACACAGGCGCCAAGCCAAACGCCGGCTCCGCGCGCGGATCCTGGCGGTGCGCGATGGCCTCCCCGAGGCGGCGCGCGCCGCGGCGTCGCGGCGGATTTGCGCGGCCGTTGCGGCGCTCGATGTGTGGCGCGACGCGGAGACGGTGATGCTGTATGCCGCCTTTGGCAGCGAGGTGAACGTCGACGCCCTCGTAGCCTGGGCCTGGCGCGCGAACAAGAAGGTGCTGCTTCCGCGCGTCGAGAAGGCGGAGCGGCGCATTCGGCCCTATCGGGTCGACGGTTGGGATGTCCTTGTGCCCGGCACCTATGGCATCCGCGAGCCCGATCCCGCGCGCTGCGCGCCGTGGACGGGCCCGATCGACGCCGTCATCGTCCCGGGCGTGGCCTTTGACGGCCGTGGGGGGCGGATGGGGTACGGCGCGGGATACTACGACCGCTTTCTGACCGGCCCGGCCGATGGAGCGGTGCGCGTGGCGGTGGCCTTCTCGTGCCAGGTGGTGGACGCGTTGCCGCTGGAACCGCACGATGCCCCGATGCATTGGTTGGTCACCGAAGACGGCGCCTTCCGCCTGCCGGCGAGCACCTTCGCGGTCCAAAGCCGGGCCGGCGCGATCGGGTAACGCGCCGTCAAAAAATCGCCACCAAACGGGGAAAATTCTCCTCGGCTTTAGGCGCTGGCGTTGGTGTACAATGGGGGTGGAGAATGGGGAGTTATCGGTCGCCGAAGGAGGGGACCTGTGATGTGGAAGGTCGGCATCATCACGGCCAGCGACACCGCCGCCCGTGGCGAGCGGGAAGACGAAAGTGCCCGGGTGCTGCACGAGCTGGTGCGCGAGCATCTCAAGTGCGACGTGGTGGTTTACCGCATCCTGCCCGACGACATCGAAACGCTCAAGGAGCACATGATCGAGCTGATTGACCGGGAGCACGTCGACCTGCTCCTCACCACCGGCGGCACCGGCCTGTCGCCCCGCGACGTGACGCCCGAGGCGACGCTGGCGGTGATCGACCGGGAGATCCCGGGCTTTGCCGAAGAAATGCGCCGCGCGTGCATGGCCCATTCGCGGCGGGCCATGCTCACGCGCGCCGTCGCCGGGACGCGGGGCAACGCCTTGGTCATCAACTTCCCGGGAAGCCCCAGCGGCGTGCGGGAATGCTTCGCGGCCATCGTCGACCAGATTCCGCATGCGCTGGCCATCTTGCAGGGCAAAGAGGCCGAGTATGCGGGCCAGCCTGTCGAATAACCGAGGGCCTTGCCCACCATGGAGGAGGTGACGGGCCGTGTTTTCCAACATCGGCTTTGGGGAAATTCTGCTGATCCTGCTCATTGCCCTGCTCCTGTTTGGACCGAGCAAGTTGCCGGAACTGGGGCGCGCCTTTGGGCGCACGCTGCGCGAGTTTAAGAACGCCACCAAGGGCTTAGTGGACGACGACGAGGGCGGCAATGCGGGCGAAGCGCCCAGAGCGTCCAAGTAACGCCATGCGCGTGCCCACCGGACGCATGACGGAGCAACGGAGCCTGTCGAGGGGGCGAAAACCGCTGTGCGGGACCCGGAAATGAGCTACCTCGACCATATCCAGGAGCTTCGCCGACGCGTCATCCGCGTCCTCCTTTTTTTTCTGGCCGCCCTGGTTTTGGGCTTTTTTGTCGCCCAGCCGGTGGTCGAGACGCTGAAAACCCATGACGTGGCCAAGGAGATCCCGTGGTTTGTCTTCAACCTGACCGACGCCCTGCGCGTCTACATGCAATTCGCCTTTCTCATCGCCACGCTCCTCACCCTGCCGGTGGCGCTGTATCAGCTGTGGCGCTTTGTGGCGCCCGGCCTGTACCCCGAAGAGCGGCGCGCGGCCCTCTTGTACATTCCGCTGGCCGTCGGCCTGTTTCTCCTGGGGGCGCTCTTTGCCTATTTCGTTCTCTTTCCGCTCATCGTGCGCTTTTTGAAAGCGGTAGCGGAGAACATGGGCGCCACTCCGGCCTACGGCTTGGCGCAATACTTTGGCTTCCTGTTCAATGTGGTCCTTCCTGTGGCCATCCTGTTCGAATTGCCCGTGCTGTCGATGTTTCTCACCCGGCTCCGGATCCTCAACCCGGTTGTGCTGCGCAAGTTCCGCCGCCTGGCCTATCTCATCCTGGTCGTGGTGGCGGCGGTGATCACCCCGCCGGACATCGTGAGCGCGGTCCTCGTGTATGCCCCCCTCGTCCTGCTGTACGAGATCGCCGTGTGGTCGTCCCGCGTCGTGTGGCGCAAGCAGCAGCGCGAGGACGCCGAACGGGAGGCCCGGTGGCGGGAGGAGGAACGGGCGGCGGAAGGGGAGCCGGACCGCGCCCCCGGGTGAGGGACGCCGGAAGGCCGGGCCGGGTTGCCCGGTTGCCAATCGGAGGAGTCCCTTCCACCTGAGGGTTGAAAATTCCATCCGAAGCGGTATCATAAAAGGTGGGTGCGTTAGCACTCGTCTCATCGGAGTGCTAACAAGATTCGACGCCTTTCGAGGAGGAGGATTTGCCGTGATCAAGCCGCTTGCCGATCGGGTTGTGGTGGAGCCGATCGAACGGGAGGAGAAGACGGCTTCCGGGATTGTGCTGCCGGACACGGCGAAGGAGAAGCCGCAGGAAGGGAAGGTGATCGCCGTCGGTCCGGGCCGGTGGGAGGAGGGCAAGCGCATTCCCCTGGAAGTGAAGGAAGGGGACCGCGTGCTCTTCGCCAAGTACGCCGGTACGGAAGTGAAGTATGGCGACAAGGAACTCCTGATCCTGCGGGAAAGCGACATTCTGGCCGTGATCGCGTGACGGCCGGCCGTAGGCAACGACCTTGAGGCTAAGGAGGGGACGGACGGTGGCGAAGGATATTAAGTTTAACGAAGAGGCGCGTCGGGCGATGCTCCGCGGGGTCGACATTCTGGCCAACGCGGTGAAGGTGACCCTCGGGCCAAAAGGCCGCAACGTCGTGCTGGAGAAAAAGTTCGGCTCGCCGCTGATCACGAACGACGGCGTGACCATCGCCAAGGAGATCGAGCTGGAAGACCATTTTGAAAACATGGGCGCCCAGCTGGTGAAGGAAGTGGCCACGAAGACCAACGACGTGGCCGGCGACGGGACGACGACGGCGACGGTGCTGGCCCAGGCAATGATCCGCGAGGGGCTGAAGAACGTCGCCTCGGGCGCCAACCCGATGGCCATCCGCCGGGGCATTGAGAAAGCGGTCAAGGCGGCTGTCGATGCGATCCGCAATCAGGCCAAGCCGGTGGAGAGCAAGGCGGCCATTGCCCAGGTGGCGGCCATCTCCTCGGGCGACGACGAGATCGGCCAGCTGATCGCCGAAGCGATGGAAAAGGTGGGCCGCGACGGCGTCATCACCGTTGAGGAGTCCAAGGGCTTTGCCACCGAGCTCGAGACGGTGGAAGGCCTGCAGTTCGACCGCGGGTACATCTCCCCGTACATGATCACCGATCCCGACAAGATGGAGGCCGTTCTCGAAGAGCCGTACATCCTGATCACCGACAAGAAGATCTCCGCCGTCCACGACCTCCTGCCGGTGTTGGAGAAGGTGGTGCAGACGGGGCGGCCGCTGCTCATCATCGCCGAAGACGTGGAAGGGGAAGCCCTGGCCACCCTCGTCGTCAACAAGCTGCGTGGCACGTTCACGGCCGTCGCCGTCAAGGCGCCGGGCTTCGGTGACCGCCGCAAGGCCATGCTGCAGGACATCGCCATCCTGACGGGCGGGCAGGTGATCTCCGAGGAGCTCGGTTTCGACCTCAAGAACACGCGCCTCGATCAGCTCGGCCGTGCCGGGAAGGTGGTCGTCAAGAAGGACGACACGACCATCGTCGACGGCAAAGGCGACAAGGCGCAAATCGAGGCGCGCATCAAGCAGATTCGCCAGGAGCTGGAGAACACCACGTCCGAGTTTGACAAGGAGAAGCTGCAGGAGCGCCTGGCCAAGCTCGCCGGCGGCGTCGCCGTGATCAAGGTCGGCGCATACACGGAGACGGAGATGAAGGAGAAAAAGCTGCGCATCGAGGACGCCCTCAACGCCACGCGCGCGGCGGTGGAAGAGGGGATCGTCGCCGGCGGCGGCACAGCCCTGGTCAATTGTATCCCGGCTGTGGAGAAGATCGAGGTCAGCGACCCCGACGAGGCCACCGGCGTGGCCATCGTCAAGCGGGCCTTGGAGGAACCGCTGCGCCAGATTGCGACCAACGCCGGTTTCGAAGGCTCGGTTGTCGTCGAGCGCGTGAAGAAGGAGACTCCGGGTGTCGGCCTCAACGCCGCGACGGGCGAATATGTCAACCTGATCGAGGCGGGGATCATCGATCCGGCCAAGGTGACCCGTTCCGCGCTGCAAAACGCGGCGTCGGTGGCGGCAATGTTCCTTACCACGGAAGCGGTGGTGGCCGACCTGCCCGAAGAGGAGAAGAACAACCCGACCCCGCCGAGCGGCATGGATTTCTGATCCCGGGCAATTTCCTCTCGATACCGCAGCGAAAGCCCCTGCGCGTTTGCGCAGGGGCTTTTTGCATCGCCTCTTCCCATCTTTATCCAGGCTTCACGATCGCTTTACGCCGGCTTTACGTTCCTGCGGTATAACCAAACACGTGGAAGACGTGGGGAACCGAGGCGGCGGGCGGCCATCTCCCCCGCGCTGGGGACGGCGGAAGACCGTGTGGACGAGCCGCGCGATCGGGTTGCCGTCGTGTATCAACCCATTGTTTCGCTGACCACGGGGGACATGATCGGATGGGAAGCACTGACGCGCGGAACGGACGAAACGCCCTTCGCCTCGCCCTTGGCGCTGTTTTCGTTTGCTGCCGAGGTCGATGCGCTAGATGTGCTGGAACGGATCTGCCGGGAAGAGGCGTTGCGCCAGGGACGATCCCTTCCGCCGGGGTGCAAGCTCTTTCTCAATGTCACCCCCAGGTCTTTCGCGGATCCTCCCTTTGTCAAGGGGGATACAGCCGAATGGCTGCGCCAGTGGGGGCTTGCGCCGTATGACGTGGTGTTGGAGATTACCGAACACGGGGCGATCGATTACCGGAAGTGTCGACAGGTTTTGGACCGTTACCGTTCGCAAGGCTTTTTGATCGCCCTTGACGACTTCGGGGCCGGCCATGCCGACTTGTAAGCGGTGCGAGAAGTGGCCCCGGATTTTCTCAAGGTGGATCGTTCCCTAGTTTCCCACGTGGACGGAAACCGGTCGAAACAGGCCGCCTTGGCCGCCATTGTCACGTTCGCCCGAGGGATGAACTGCAAGGTGATCGCCGAAGGAATCGAGCGGAAAGCGGAACTGGAGACGGTGATGGGTCTGGGGGTTGTCTGCGGACAAGGCTTTTTCTTGGGCCGGCCTGACAAAGGGCTCCATGGCGGTTTCGCCAAGGCGCGGGAGATGATCCGCCTGTCTGGAGTTCCGCTTCCTGCACGCGAAATTCGTCTGACCACCGATACCCGCTCACGCTCGGATTGATCAGCACCAGGCTCTGGACCGTATCCGGATAACGCAACGCATAATCGGTTCCTTTCTGCGAACGTTCATCTTGCCTTCGTGTGATTTCCATTTTCGTGGATTGTCCGGAGAATTTCCACTCCCGGATGCGCCCGGTTTCTGGGTTAACGCAAACTTAACAAAGCGCTTAAACGCGTTTAATATGCCTCCGATAGAATCGACGTTGGAAAGGACGAAATGACCGCACTACTGTAGGAGGGACCTTTGTGAAACGTGTGAAGCGGCTCTTCCATCTCGTCGCGGTACTGACGCTGGTGATGGCCATCGTGGTCGGCTGCGGCCAGGCCCAGGGGACGAACGGAAAGGCGGACAACCCAGGGCAGGCGGCCGGTGGGCAGGCGACGGAGCAGCTGTCCGGCACGATCGCCATTGACGGGTCCAGCACGGTATTTCCCATCACCGAGGCTGTCGCCGAAGAGTTCATGGCTCAGCATCCCGGCGTGCAGGTGACGGTGGGCGTGTCGGGTACCGGGGGCGGCTTTAAGAAGTTTACTGCCGGCGAAACGCAGGTGCAAAACGCCTCCCGCCCGATCAAAGACGAGGAGAAGCAAAAAGCGCAGCAAAACAACATTCAGTACGTCGACTTCGCCATTGCCATCGACGGCATCGCCGTTGTGGTCAACCCGCAGAATGACTGGGTCGACCACCTGACGGTCGAAGAGCTGAAGAAGATCTGGGAACCGAACAGCAAGGTGAAGAAGTGGAGCGACATTCGCCCGAACTGGCCGAATGAGGAAATCAAACTGTACGGCCCGGGCACCGACTCCGGCACCTTCGATTACTTCACCGAAGAGATTGTCGGCAAAGCGAAGGCGAGCCGTTCCGACTACACGGCGAGCGAAGACGACAACGTGCTTGTGCAGGGTGTTGCCGGCGACAAGTACGCGCTGGGGTACTTCGGGTATGCCTACTACGTGGAGAACAAGGACAAGCTGAAGGCGGTGCCGATTGACGGCGGCAACGGCCCGGTGATGCCGAGCGAGGAGACGATCAACAAGGGCACGTACAAACCGCTGTCTCGCCCGCTGTTCATCTACGTCAACGCCGACATGCTGAAGCAGCGCAAGGAGCTGCAAGCGTTCGTCAAGTTCTACCTCGAAAACGCGCAGAAGCTCGCGCCTCAGGTCGGGTACATCGCCATTCCGCAAAACGTGCATGAAGAGAACCTGAAGAAGTTTGAGGAAGCGCTGGCGAAGTAACCGGCAAAGACGCAACCCTTTCGAATTCCTGACCGCATTCAACATCCGTCTTCCTTCGCGGTTTCTCGGAGCGTGGCGCCCGCAGCGCAGGATGCGTTGCGCTGTGGGTTGCCACCTTTTCCCGTGTTTTCGGCAGGTTGGAACGCACAGGAAAGGAGCGTTTGGCGATGCCGAGTACCCTGCTTTCCCCCAATGTGCAGGAGAAGATGGGGAACGTGGAGCGTTCGGCCGAAGTGGAAGAAGCGGCGAAATCCACCGGCTCATCCTTTGTGCGGCGAAAAAAGCGCTTGCCCCTCAGCGAGCGGGTGATTCCCAAGATCTTGCTGGCATGCGCCTTGGTGTCCATTTTCACCACGATGGGCATCGTGGTGACGTTGCTCGTCGAAACGGTGGCCTTTTTCCAGCGCGTGCCGCTGAGCGCGTTCCTGTTTGACACAAAGTGGACCCCGCTGTTTCAACCGCAGCATTTCGGCATTTGGCCTCTTTTGGCCGGCACGTTTATGGTCACGATTATTGCCGGCGCGGTGGCGCTGCCCATTGGTCTGGCCACGGCCATCTTTCTGAGCGAATACGCGTCGGACCGCGTGCGGCGCGTGATCAAGCCGATCCTCGAGGTGCTGGCGGGGATTCCCACCGTGGTGTACGGGTACTTCGCCCTCACCTTCGTCACCCCGCTCATTCGCGCCGTCCTGCCCGAAACGGGCATTTTTAACGCGCTGAGCGCCAGCCTCGTCGTCGGCATCATGATCCTCCCGATGGTGGCGTCGCTGAGCGAGGACGCAATGGTTTCCGTTCCCCGCGCCATGCGCGAGGGGGCCTACGCCCTCGGGGCCACGCGGCTGGAGGTGGCACTGAAGGTGGTCGTGCCCGCGGCGCTGTCCGGGATCATCGCCTCCTTTGTGCTCGCTCTGTCGCGGGCCATCGGCGAGACGATGATCGTGACCATCGCCGCCGGGGCGACGCCCAAGCTGACGCTGAACCCGTTGGAGAGCATCCAGACGATGACGGCGTACATCGTCCAGGTCAGCTTGGGGGACACGCCGCACGGGACGATCGAGTACTATTCGATCTACGTCGTGGGGATGACGCTGTTCGTCGTGACGCTGCTGATGAACCTCCTGGCGCGGTGGATCGCGCGCCGGTTCCGGGAGGCGTATTGAGATGGGACGAATGGATGCGGAAAAGCGGCTCGTGGTGCGGAAATGGGCCAACCGCGTGGCGGCGGGCGTGTTCTTTTTGGCCACGATGCTGGGCATTGCCGTGCTGGTCGTGCTGATCGGCGCCATTCTGCGCGACGGCCTTCCGTGGCTGTCGTGGGAATTCCTTACCAACTTCCCGTCGCGCATTCCGGAGAAGGCCGGCATCAAGTCGGCCCTGTTTGGATCGCTGTGGCTGATGGCGCTGACGGCCCCCATTGCCTTTGTGCTCGGTGTGGCCACGGCCATCTACCTGGAGGAGTACGCCAAACCGGGGCGCCTGACGCGGATCATCCAGACGAACATCCACAACCTGGCCGGCGTGCCGTCGATCGTGTTCGGCATTCTCGGCCTGACGCTGTTCGTGCGCGGCATCGGCCTTGGCCGCTCGGTGCTGGCCGGGGCGCTGACGATGGCGCTGTTGGTGCTCCCGATCATCGTTGTCGCGGCCCAGGAGGCGATTCGCGCCGTGCCGAACTCCTTGCGTCACGCGTCGTATGCCCTCGGGGCGACGCGCTGGCAGACCATTCGCCGCGTCGTGTTGCCGGCGGCGCTGCCCAGCATCCTGACGGGGACGATTCTCGCGATGTCCCGCGCCATCGGGGAGACGGCGCCGCTGATCATGATCGGGGCCCTCACGTTCATCGCCTTCGTCCCCACGTCGCCACTGGATGCCTTCACGGTGCTCCCGATCCAGATCTTCAACTGGGTGTCGCGGCCCCAGGAAGCGTTCCATCACCTGGCCGCGGCGGGCATAATCGTCCTGCTCATCGTGCTGCTGTCGATGAACCTGACGGCAGTCTTGCTCCGCAACACGTTCCAGAAACGGTACTGAGGAGGTGGCGGTCGTGGCCCTCATCGAGGTGCGGGACTTGAACTTGTACTACGGCGAGCACCACGCGTTGAAAGGGATCTCCATGGACATCGAAGCCCGCAGCATCACCGCGCTGATCGGTCCGTCGGGGTGCGGCAAATCGACGTTTTTGCGCACGCTGAACCGAATGAACGACATGATCAAGGGCGTGCGCATCGAGGGGACGGTGCGCATCGGCGGCGACGACATCTATGCCGACGACGTCGACGTGGAGCTGTTGCGCAAGCGGGTGGGGATGGTGTTCCAGCAGCCCAACCCCTTCCCCAAGAGCATCTACGACAACGTTGCCTTCGGCCCGCGCATCCACGGCGTCACCGACAAGCGGGAACTGGACGAGATTGTCGAGCGCAGCCTGCGCCAGGCGGCCCTGTGGGACGAGGTGAAGGACGTCCTGAAGAAGCCGGCCCTCAGCCTGTCCGGCGGGCAGCAGCAGCGCCTGTGCATTGCCCGGGCCTTGGCGGTGGAGCCCGACATCCTGCTTATGGACGAGCCTACGTCGGCCCTCGACCCCATCTCGACGGCGAAGATCGAGGAGCTCATCCAGGAGTTGAAGAAGGACTACACCATCGTCATCGTCACCCACAACATGCAGCAGGCGGCCCGCGTCTCCGACCGGACGGCCTTCTTCCTGCAGGGCGAACTGGTGGAGTACGGGGACACCGCCGAGCTGTTCCACAACCCGCGCGACAAGCGGACAGAGGATTACATCAGCGGGCGATTTGGCTGATGTGTGGGTCGACCATTGCAACGAGCCACGCGGCGACCAGCGTCCACAGCAGAAGGATGGCGCCGCCGGCGAGCCAATTGCGCGGCACGTTCGCCGCGCGCTTTTTTTCGGCCTGCTGGCGAAGCTCTTCCCAGATCGGCCGGGGAATCAGCTTGATGGCCAGCGCGATGCCCAGCGGAAGTACCAAGGCACGCGCGGGTCGCGGGCGGCGAGGGCCAGAACGTGGAGGAGCGTTTTGAGCGATTTGGCGCGTGTTCTTAGGTGATCCAGTCTGTGCCAAACCATCATGGAGATGCGCTCCTTTCCCGTGATCTCGTACCATTCGGGTCATGAAGTGGCGGTGGTCAAACGTCAGCACGTTGTTGCTGCGCGGTGCGGACGGGAGCGGTAAAATGACGAGGGGAAGCGACGAACGGTATGGCGTCTCTCCGCAAGATTGGGAGCCAAAGGGGTGGGCGAGCCATGGAACCGGTTGACCTCCTCGTGCTGGCGACGCTGATTTTCGTCGCCGCCGCCCTTTACTCCTCCGTGGGACACGGCGGGGCGTCCGGCTATCTCGCGGCCATGGGGCTCTTGGGCGTGGCGCCGGCGGTGATGAAGCCGACGGCGCTCATCTTGAACCTGCTGGTGGCCTCGTTGGCGGCCCTGCAGTTCGGGCGGGCAAAGGCCTTCTCGTGGTCGACATTTTGGCCCTTTGCCGCCGGTTCCATCCCGATGGCCTATCTTGGCGGTCTCCTGGACGTGCCCCCGTCGGCGTACAAGGTGCTGGTGGGCCTCGTTCTGCTGTACGCGGCGTACCGCCTATGGCGGCGGCCGACGATGGCCGAAAAGGTGGTGCGAAAACCGCCGCTTTTGCTCGCGCTGCTTGCCGGGGCGGGCATCGGTTTCCTCTCCGGGCTCATTGGGGTGGGGGGCGGCATTTTCCTGTCCCCGCTGCTGCTGTTTGCCGGATGGGCCGACCCCAAGACGACGGCGGGCGTTTCGGCGGCGTTTATCCTGGTGAATTCCGCTGCCGGTCTGTTGGGCCACACCTCCGGCGTCATGGCCATCCCGCCGGAAGGGGTGTGGTTTGTCCTCGCGGCGGTGGCGGGTGGCGCGCTGGGGTCCCGCTGGGGCAGCCGGCGCTTTGGTCACGCCCGGATGCGCCGGCTCTTGGCGGTGGTGCTGGTCATCGCTGGAGGGAAGATGCTCGTGGCCTGACAAAGGATCCTGGGCCCTCACCCACCCTTGCTTGAAGGCGGGGCAACGGGTGGGAATGGGCCGCGTTAATTGACAAGCATATCAGCATATGCTTAATTAACGATGGGGGTGAAAACGAACGATGGAATGGGACGCGCTGGCGGACTGCTTCAAAGCCCTTGGCGACAAGACGCGATTGCGCATTCTGGCCTTGTTAAAGGTGGAAGAACGGTGCGTTTGCGAACTGGTGGAGATGTTGGGGATGACGCAGTCGGCCGTGTCCCAACACCTGAGGCGGTTGAAACAGGCGAAACTGGTCAAGGAGCGGCGCAGCGGCCAATGGGTGTTCTATTCGCTGGACGGCTCGATGTACCCGTTTTTTGAGGACGTTGTGCGGATGCTTCCGGATCTGCGGGAAGAGGTGGAGCGATTCAAACAGCGCGGGCGAAAGGTCGTATGCGAGTGACGGTCCGGTTGGCGCGCGAACGAAACGAAAGGGAGGGGTTGTGTGAACGGAGTGGCGAGAAGGCTGGCGTTTTTGGATCGCTACTTGACGCTGTGGATTTTCTTGGCCATGATCGCCGGCATCGGCTTGGGGTATCGTTTTCCGGATGTGGTCAACCTTCTCACGCGTTTTCAAGTAGGAACCACCTCCATTCCCATCGCCGTTGGCCTGATCTTGATGATGTACCCGCCCTTGGCCAAGGTGCGCTATGAGGCGTTGGGCGAGGTGTTTCGCAACGTTCGCGTGTTGGGGTTGTCGCTTCTCCAAAACTGGGTCATCGGCCCCGTGTTGATGTTTGTCCTGGCGATCCTCTTTTTGCGGGACCAACCGGAATACATGGTCGGGCTCATCCTGATCGGCCTGGCCCGATGCATCGCCATGGTGATTGTATGGAATGATCTGGCTGACGGAAACCGTGAATATGCGGCGGGGCTGGTGGCGTTCAATTCCGTGTTCCAGGTTCTCTTTTATTCCGTTTACGCCTATCTTTTCGTCACCGTTTTGCCTGCGTGGCTTGGGCTGGAAGGCGCAGTGGTGGCGATCACCATGGGCGAGATTGCCCAAAGCGTGCTGATCTATCTCGGCATTCCCTTTGTTGCGGGAATGATCACGCGCGTGGTGTTGATCCGGTGGAAGGGCCGTGAGTGGTTCGAGACCCGTTTTGTTCCCGTGATCAGCCCGCTCACCCTGATCGCCTTGTTGTTCACGATCGTGGTCATGTTCTCGCTGAAAGGCGAGCTGGTGCTGCAGCTCCCGCTGGACGTCCTCCGCATTGCGGTTCCTCTGGTCCTTTACTTTGTGGTCATGTTCCTCGTCTCGTTCTTCATGGGCAAAAAGGTGGGGGCCGACTATTCCCAAACGGTGTCGATCTCGTTTACGGCCGCCAGCAACAACTTTGAATTGGCCATCGCCGTGGCCATCGGCGTCTTTGGCATCGACTCCGGCGCCGCCTTTGCGGCCGTAATTGGCCCGCTTGTGGAAGTGCCGGTTCTCATTGGGTTGGTCAACGTGGCCTTCTGGCTGCGACGAAAATATTTTCTGGGCGCTGCCATGAGAGGGAGCTGACGTGCGGTTTCGAAGAGGCGAGGATGGACAAAAGGGGGCGTGATCATGCCAAAGAAAATCCTGTATTTCCTGTGCACGGGCAACTCCTGCCGCAGCCAAATGGCGGAGGGGTTTGCGAAAACGTACCTTGGCGATCGGTTTGCGGTCTACAGCGCAGGGATTGAAGCGCACGGCCTCAATCCCCTGGCGGTGAAGGTCATGGCGGAAAAAGGGATCGACATTTCCGGCCAGACGTCCGACGTGATCAATCCGGAGCTGTTGGCCAAGGCCGATTACGTCATCACGCTGTGCGGCGACGCCAACGACCGCTGTCCGGCAACGCCCCCGCACGTCAAGCGCGAGCACTGGGGGTTTGACGATCCGGCCAAAGCGACGGGGACCGAGGAAGAACGCCTGGCGGTCTTCCGGCGCGTGCGCGACGAAATCGAAGCGCGCATCAAACGCTTCGCCGAGGAACTCGAGGAGAAGGGGAGCGCGTGATGCCCAAACCGGTTGTAGGCAAGAAAAGCCCTTGGCTTGCCAATACGGCGATGCCAAGGGCTTTTTACATGCGGTCGCGTGCTTGCTTTCATTCCTCAACCAGCAGCTGCCGTTCATGCTCGTTCCCCTTTTTCGCCATTCCATTTCGTGTTTTCGCCTGGCGCCAGGTACCGCTGCTCCAGGGCTTCCAAAAACGCCTTCAGCGCCGGCGCGTTCAACGCGTAAAAGTTCCACTTGCCGATGCGCTGTTCGTGAACGAGCCCCGCTTCCCGCAGTTCGCGCAGATGGTACGAAACCTTGGACTGCGCCAGATCGAGCGCCTCTTGGATCTCGCACACGCACACCGCATCCGGGCAGCAGGAGACGGGGGACGGCGCGTCGATTGCCGTCCGCCCCCTCGCCACCAGGTCGAGAATGCGAACGCGCAAGGGATCGCTGAGCGCATGGGCGACTTTGGACAGCTCGTCGATCGAAAGGGTCACGTCCATCATCCCATCCTTGCCTGAAGCGTCACGTCAACTCCGTCTGAGGCTGATCGATGATCGGACGGATACGTGCTTGAAAGCAAGGCGTTAGCAGCAGGATGAGGAGGCGTCCTTCGCTCCCGCCTCGCTCTCCGCCGCGCAGCAGGCAGATGCGGGCCGACTCGATCGCGCTACGTCGGCGTCACCCTTCACCACAAACACTTCCCATTCGTGGCCGTCCGGGCTGGTGACCCAGATTTTGTCCTGGCGCGCATAGCAGCACACCGTGTCCATTTCCTCTCGAACCTTGAGTCCTGCTTTGGTAAGGCGGGCCTTGGCCTCCAGCACTTCCTCCGTCGACCGGACCTGGATGCCGAAGTGGTTGATGCCACCGCGGACGTCCCCGCCTTCGTTCAGCGTGAAGTTGAGCGGTGGGTCGTTCAGGTCAAACTTGGCGTATCCTGGCCGCACCTTGACGGGCTCGACACCGAAGAGGCGGCGATAGAAGTCAAGCGACGCGTCCAGGTTCCGCACATGGATTGCCACGTGGGTTTTGCGGCTCATCGTTTCCCCTCCGATCAAGAAAAATTGATTGGTTTCCATCAAAAATAATTGATTCGAAATGATGGTGTCAAGCAAAAAACCCCTATGCATGGGTTCGTTGCCCGTAGATGCCAACGGGGGAAATGGTTTATCCAAATCTTTGCGTACGCTTAACCGGGCGTTTGCGCCACGTTTACACGCCGGTGATAGGGTGGAGGTGACGGAAACAGACCAACGGGAGAGGTGAGCCGCGGTGGAACCGATCAGTCGCCGGCAGTTTTTGACGTACCTCGGCGTGGGCGCGGCGGCCATGCTCGGCTCGATGGCCAGCCTCCATCCGGTGGCGCAGGCGGCCGCGGCGGTGGAGAAGGCGGCGCGGCCGTCGCGCCGGAGGGGGCGCGGCCCGTCGCCCTTCGCCCGTTTCCGTTCCCTGCCGCCATTGCGGGAAAATGACGTGATCGTCCCGAAAGGCTTTACCTACACGATTCTGGCCTCCTTCGGCGACACGATCAACGCCAAAGGGGAGAGGTTTGGCGACAGCGCCGACCTTACCGTCTACTTTCCCATCGACGCCCTTTCTGGCGGCACCAACGCGGAGGACGGCCTGTTGTGGGTGAACCACGAGTTTCCCGTGCCGGGCCATTATCTGAAACTGCTCGGAATCGACCCCGACACCTTTTCCAAGGACAGGCTGGCCCAGTACCCGGAATTGCTTCGGCTGCAGAAGCAGGCCGTCGGCGGTTCCGTCATCCGCGTGCGGAACGAGAACGGCACGTGGAGGATGGTGCAAGATGAGCGGTACAACCGCCGCATCGACGCGACGACGCCGATGCAGTTGACCGGCCCGGCGCGCGGGTCGGCGGCGGTGAAGGGGGCCACCGTCGTCGAGGGGACGCTGGGCAACTGCGGCGGCGGGCGGACGCTGTGGAACACGGTGCTGTCGTGCGAGGAGAACACGGAGTACGGAAGGGTCTACGGATGGCCCGATTTCGTTGACGAGCATTACGGGTGGGTGGTGGAGATCGACCCCTTCAACCCCGACGCCCCCATCCGCAAGCACACGGCGCTCGGCCGCTTTGCCCACGAGAATGCGGCGATGACCCTGACCAGGGACGGGCGCGTCGTCGTGTACATGGGGGACGACAAGGCCGACGAATGCTTCTACAAGTTCGTCAGCGCCAAGAAATACAACCCGCATCGCCGCGAAGCCAACTTCGACATGCTGGAGAGCGGGACGCTCTACGTGGCCGATCTACGAAATGGCCGGTGGATTCCGCTGGATTACGAGACGAACGAGAAGCTGCGCACGTACCAAAAGGACGGCAAGCCCTTCTTCAAGAGTCAGGCCGACGTGCTGACGTACACGCGGGAGGCGGCGCGCGCGGTGGGCGGCACGCCCCTCGACCGGCCGGAAGACGTGGAGATCCACCCCCTCGACGGCACGGTGTACCTGGCGCTGACGAACAACCCGAAGCACGGCAACTTCTACGGCCAGATTCTACGCTTCATTCCCGAAGGAGGGGACCACGGCAGCGACACGTTCACCTTTGAGGTGTTTGCCGTCGGCGGTCCGCAGAGCGGCCTGTCCTGCCCGGACAACCTCTGCTTCGACTCGGCGGGGAACCTGTGGGTGGCCGTTGACTACGACCCCAGCGAGACGGGCGCGTACGCTCCCTTCGGCAACTGCGGCTTCTTCTTGGTTCCGACCGACGGCCGGCATTGCGGGGAAGCGCTGCAGTTCCTCTCCGGTCCCGACGGGTGCGAGACGACGGGACCGTGTTTCACGCCGGACGAGAAGACGCTGTTTTTGGGCATCCAGCATCCGGACACGTGGAATCCCCATCCGCGGCACGGCTTTGGCCGCTCGGCGGTGATCGCGGTGACGCGGGGTTAGCCTGCCGCCGCGGACGAAAAACGGGCGGGCCAATGGCCGGCGATCCGCAACCTTTGGGCGTTGCGGATCGTCTTATTTTTTTAGCAAAACTGTCGCAGGCATGCCGATCCATCGAGCGAGGAGGATGCAACCATGCCCCAACATGCGAAAGGAGCCTTTCCCGAAGCGCCTCATCCTCGTCTGGCGCACGTCATCGCGCAGGTGGAGCGGGTGGTGATTGGCAAGCGCGCGGCGGTGGAAACCGTGCTCGTCGCCGTGCTCGGCGGGGGGGCACGTGCTCGTGGAAGACGTGCCCGGCGTGGGAAAGACGGTGTTGGTCCGCGCCCTGGCGAAGGCGTTGGGCTGTTCCTTTGCCCGCATTCAGTTTACGCCGGACCTGCTGCCCTCTGACGTGACCGGCGTGTCCGTGTACGACCCGCGGGAGGGCCGCTTTTCCTTCCGCCCCGGGCCGGTCATGGCCAACATCGTGCTCGCCGACGAGATCAACCGCACCTCGCCCCGGACGCAGGCAGCCCTGTTGGAAGCGATGGAGGAAGGCAGCGTGACGGTGGACGGGGTGACCCACGACTTGCCGCGGCCCTTTGTCGTCCTCGCCACGCAAAACCCCGTCGAGTTCGAGGGGACCTATCCCCTTCCCGAGGCGCAACGGGACCGCTTTCTGCTCACGTTGCGGCTGGGCTATCCGACGCCTGACGAAGAGGTGGCCATGCTCACGCGGCTGCAGCTGGCCCACCCCGTGGCCGACGTGGAGCCGGTGCTGGACCCGGATGGGGTGCGCGCGCTGCAAGACGAGGTGCGCCATGTTCGGGTGGACGAGGCGGTGAAGGCGTACATCGTGGCCCTCGTGCACGAGACGCGACAGCACCCGGCCGCTGGGCTGGGGGCCAGTCCGCGCGGGTCGCTGGCGCTGTTTCGCGCCGCGCAAGCCCGGGCCTTTTTGCGCGGCCGCGCCTATGTCGTCCCCGATGATGTGCAGGCGTTGGCCGTTCCCACGCTGGCCCACCGCTTGGTGCTGCGGCCCGACGCCCAGCTGGAGGGGTGGACGCCCGAAGCGGTGGTGGAGGACGTTTTGCGCCGCGTGCGCGTTCCCGTGTTGCCCGCGCCAAAGAGGGGGGTATGACCCGTGAACGCGCGTGTGCAAGGCATCTCTCGCGCGGCGCGGCAGATAGGCCCGATCCTCACGGCGTGTTGGCGGGCGTGGTTGCTGGCGGCGGCAGCCTACGCCTTTTCCCGCTTTCAAGGGAGCGCGGTGAGCTGGTTCCTTTGTTATACGGCGATGCTCCTTGCCGCCTACGGGACGGCCCTCGCCCTCGTGGGGATTGCCTTTGTCCGCGTACGGCGCGCGCGTGCGGAGCTGACGGGAACGGCGGGGGAACGGCTTGAGGTGGTGCTCGAGGTGGAGCGCGGGTGGTTGCCGCTGCCGTATTTGTTGGTGGAAGACGACTGGCCGCCGGCTTGGCGACGCTGGGGGAATCCCTCCGCCTTCCTGCTGCCCGGTTTTCGCCGCCGCCTGCGGATCCCGCTGGCCGTGGATCCGGCGCCGCGGGGAGAGGTGCATCTTTCGGCCGTTACCCTGCGCACCGGCGACTGGTTTGGCCTCGTGCGGGTGCAGCGCGTCGTGCCGCTGCCGGGAGTGGTGCGGGTGTACCCGCGGGTGTGGACGTCCGCCGCTTCGCTGTTTTGTGCCGGCCCGCTGCGCGGGCATCGCCGATCGGGGCGACGGTTGCGGTCCGAAGCCGTGGAGGTGGCCGGCGTGCGGCCCTATCAGCCGGGGGACCCGCCGGTGCGCCTGCACTGGAAACTGTCGGCCCACCGCGGCCAGCTCCTGACCAAACGGTTCGCCTTGTCCCCGGATCACGAGGAGGTTGTGGTCGTGTTCAATCGCGCGGCCCACGACTACCGTCTAAACGACGAGGCGCGCTTTGAAGCGGCGGTCAGTGCGGCGGCAAGTATGGTCGTCGGGGCGCTGGCGGCGCGCCGGAAGGTCACCTTTGTGTCCGGGAATCCGGCATGCGTGTGGGCCTTGGGGCCGCAGGAGGCCGCCGCGCACCGGCGGCTTTTGGACCACCTCCTCACGGTGGCGCCGGACGAGAGCAGCGTTTTTGCCCACACCCTGCGCGATGTCCCGCAGCGGGTGGGCGCGGCCCATTGGGTGGTGATCACGCCGCGCCTCGATGGGGAGGACCTCTCCCTGTTGCGCAGGCTTGCCGCGCGCGGCGAGGACGTGGTGGTGTGCTGGGTGCCGCCGGCGGGTCTTGACGCGGGCGCGGCGGCCGATGGCGTGCCCGGCTCGGGAACGGCCGCAGCAGGGGAACGGCGACCGGCGGCCCTTGCCGCGTTGGCGGCGGCCGGCATCCCCGTGTATCGCACGACAGAACGGGGCCTTGTGCGCCTGCCGGTTGGAGGTGGCGTGAATGCGGGCGGCCAATCCCCTTGATCGCGTGCAGATGGCTGAAGGAGCGGCCCATGCCGCACGGGGGCGTCTGCGCGTCGCGGAGCCTTCACCCCAACGCGCTGCCCCACGCCGGTTTGGCCGCTGGACGGATGCGGCGTTGGCGGCTGGGCTCCTGGCGCTCATGGTGGAGTGGATTCTGCCCCTTCCGGAGATCAGCGACACGGGCGGCGCGCCGTTGTTTGTGGCGCTGCTTGCCGCGTGGACGGCCGTGCGCGCCGTGGGGCGCGGGCGCATCGCGCTCCTTCTCCACCTTGGGGTGACGCTCACGGCGTTTCCCCTCTTTTTTGGCTACGCGCCCTGGCCGCTCGGGTGGATGGGCGAATGGGCCGCGCGCATGCTGGCCGACGCCCCGAAGGTCGCGGCGGGGGCCTGGCTGTTCCTCGATCCGATGACACGGACGGCGGGCTTCTGCCTGTTCTTGTGGGCGGTGAGCGGACTGGCTTACCGCGAGGCGGTGGTGCGCCGTCGCCCCCTCGGGGTCGTCGTGGGCACCGTGGCGTATCTGGCCGCCCTCGACACCTTCACCCCCTTTGCGGGGCGGTGGGCCGTGATCCGCGCGGTGGCGGTCGGCCTGCTGCTCTTAGCCGCCGCGACGCGGATGCGCTTGCAGGAAGCCGGTGGTTTGCGCGTGCTCGCCACGGGCGGCGCGTGGCGGTGGTGGCGTGGGGCCATCACCGTCCTGGTCGGCTGCGTGACCGTGGCGGCCCTGGGGCCCGTCTTTCCTCCCGCCTGGCCCGATCCGCTGGCCCATGTACCGGGCCTTCGTCCGAAGGCGGTGCAGCGAATCGGGTACGCCGCCGATGACCGCGTGTTGGGCGGCCCGCTTCTTCTGGATGACACCGTCGTGTTCACCGCCCGCACGTCGGGGCGCCACTACTGGCGCGGAGAGGCCAAGGAGGTGTACACCGGGCGTGGATGGGAGTCCCGCCAGGAAGACGCGTGGCAGTCCGTCGTGTCGACGGACGAACCGGTGCTGCCCGCTCCGCTGCTGCAATGGACGGGTCGCGCCCGCGTGGTGGCGCAAGCGGTGCGCTTTGCCGACGACGCGCCGCCGGCCGTTCGCCGCCTCGTCTTTTACGGCGGAACCCTCGCGGACCTCCGCGTGGCCAAAGACGGGGACAGGATTGCCGGCTACACGGCGACGGCGGTCCTCGGCGAGGTGGAGGTGGCCGCGCTGCGCCGCGCACCGCTGCGGACGGAGGGGATGGTGCCGTACCTGCAGCTTCCGGCGTCGCTGCCCCAGCGGGTGCGGGAAAAGGCGCGGGAGCTGACGGCGCCGTATGCCAACCCGTACGACAAGGTGATGGCCATCGTGCGCCATCTGCGTTCCGGAACGTACCGGTACGAGACGGACGACGTGCCCGTTCCGGGACCGGGACAGGATTTTGTCGACCATTTTCTGTTTGAAATCCGCCGCGGCTATTGCGACCACTTCTCGACGGCGCTGGTGGTGCTGGCGCGCGCCGCGGGCATCCCGGCGCGCTGGGTGAAGGGCTTTGCGCCGCCGCGCGAACAGCGCGAGGACGGGGAAAGCGAAGTGGTCGTGCGCAATCGCCACGCCCATTCCTGGGCAGAGGTGTACTTCGAGGGGGTCGGCTGGGTGCCCTTTGAGCCGACGCCGGCCTTTCTCAACCCGGTGGCGTTTCGCGAACCGGCGGATGAGCTCCAGCGCCCGTCCTCGACCGCGAGGGATCCGATGGCGTCTCCGCCCCGTCCGGCCCTTGAGGACGCCACCCCGGATGAAGGGGCCCATTCGGGGCAACCCGACAAGCGCGGGCTTGCCGAATGGGGGATCGGGTGGCCGGGATGGGGAACGACCGGCATGCGCACGGGGGCCGGATTGGCCGCGCTGGTGCTGACGGCCGCAGCTTGCGGCGCGTTTGCCCTCGCCCTTTCGCCGCGCCTGCGCTTCCGCCTGGCTGCGCGGTGGGTGGCGCATCGGGCGCGCAGGCGGCCGCCGGCCGAAGGATTGCGCCTGCGGTTCGAGTGGCTCTTTGCCTGCTGGATGCGGCGCACCGGCGCCGCCGAGGGCCTTACGGTGCGCGGATTTGTCGAAGCCGTTGAGCGCCGCAGGGGAGCGCCCTTTCCCCCGCTGCGGGCGTGGGCGGCGGCGTACGAGCGGGTGCGCTACGGCGGCGCGGTGCCGGATGCGCAGGAGCGGGCGGAATTGGAGTCCCTCTGGACCCGCCTGATCGAGCGGTGGCCGCGGGGATGAGGCGACGGGAACCGGACGGCGTTCCCCCCTTCCCTTTTGACGGGCCTTCCAGCGACGTTCCCTTGACCGCGTGCGGGGGCAATGCTAGAATGGGCTCGAATTTTGGAGGGGGAACGGAGCCATGCAAAAGCCCAGCGAGCTGGTGGTCGTCCTCGATTTCGGCGGCCAGTACAACCAGCTGATCGCCCGCCGCATCCGGGAGCTTGGCGTCTACAGCGAGCTCGTTTCCTACCGGACGCCGGTGTCCGACATCGCCGCCCTGCGTCCGAAGGGCATCGTGTTTTCCGGCGGGCCGGCCAGCGTCTACGAGCCGGACGCGCCGCGGGTCGACCCGGCCATCTACGCATTAGGCGTGCCGATCCTCGGCATTTGCTACGGCATGCAGCTGATGACCCACCAGCTTGGCGGCGCCGTGGCCCGCGCCGAGGTGCGGGAGTACGGCAAGGCCGTGATCCAGGTGGACACCGCTTCGCCCCTCTTCCGCGGCCTCGACGCCGAGCAGGTGGTGTGGATGAGCCACAGCGACCACGTCACCGCCCTGCCGGAGGGGTTCGTGGTCGACGCGCGCACGGCCAACGCGCCGGTGGCGGCGATGCACCACCCTGAACGCCGGCTCTTCGCCGTGCAGTTCCACCCCGAGGTGAAGCACACCGAACACGGCGATGCCATCCTGCGCAATTTCCTCTACGAGGTTTGCGGCTGCCGCGGCGGGTGGACGATGGACACCTTCATCGAGGACGCCGTGGCCGACATTCGCCGCCAGGTGGGCGACAAGAAGGTGCTCTGCGCGCTGAGTGGCGGCGTCGACTCGGCGGTGACGGCGGCCCTCGTCCACCGGGCCATCGGGGATCAGCTGACGTGCATGTTCGTCGACCACGGCCTGCTGCGCAAAGGGGAAGCGGAGAGCGTCATGCGCACCTTTGAAGGCCGCTTCGGGATGAAGGTGATCCGCATCGACGCGCGGGAGCGGTTTTTGCGCAAGCTCTCCGGCGTCACCGATCCCGAAGAAAAGCGCAAGATCATCGGCCACGAGTTCATCCGCGTCTTTGAAGAGGAAGCGGCCAAGCTGGAGGGGATGGAGTTCCTGGCCCAGGGCACGCTGTATACCGACGTCATCGAGAGCGGTACGGATACGGCGCAGACGATCAAGTCGCACCACAACGTGGGTGGCCTGCCCGCGAACATGAAGATGAAGCTGCTCGAACCCTTGAACACGCTGTTCAAGGATGAGGTGCGCAAGGTGGGCGAGCAGCTTGGCCTTCCTGCGGAGATCGTCTGGCGCCAGCCCTTCCCCGGGCCGGGCTTGGCCATCCGCGTCATCGGCGAGGTGACGGAGGAGAAGCTGGCCATTGTCCGCGAGTCGGACGCCATCCTGCGCGAGGAGATCCAGCGCGCCGGTTTGGACCGCGAGATCTGGCAGTACTTCACCGTCCTCACCGGGCTGCGCAGCGTCGGCGTGATGGGCGACGCCCGCACCTACGCCTACACGGTGGCCATCCGCGCGGTCACGTCCGTCGACGGAATGACGGCCGATTGGGCGCGCATCCCCTACGACGTCCTGGAGCGGATTTCGAGCCGCATCGTGAACGAGGTGGACGGCGTCAATCGCGTCGTGTACGACATCACGTCGAAGCCGCCGGCGACGATCGAGTGGGAATAAGGGGAAGCCGCGCATTCGGATGGCAAGGATGAACCGGCATGGCAATGGAGGGCGAAAGATCCTCGCCCTCCTTTCCTTTATTGTTCGGTTTTTGCTTGACATGGGGACGCCTTTGACGTACGATGAGGTTGGCAATCCGAACGTTGCATGCAATGCAGCACGAAAATGTCCGCTTTTGGCGGCGCGAGGAGGATTGGCCATGTTGGAACGCTTCTTTCAGCTGCGCGCCAACCGCACCAGCGTGCGCACGGAACTGATCGCCGGTTTCACCACCTACGTGACGATGGCCTACATCCTGTTCCTCAACCCGGCCATCCTGTCGGCCACCGGCATGGACAAGAACGCCGTCTTCTTCGCCACGGCGGTGGGGGCGGCCCTGGTCACCATCGCCATGGGCCTGCTTGTCAACTACCCCGTCGCCTTGGCTCCCGGCATGGGGCTCAACGCCTACTTTGCCGTCGTCGCCGCGCAGCACACCGGGATGATGACCTGGCAGGTGGCCCTCGGCGCCGTGTTCCTGTCGGGGATCATCTTCCTCATCCTCACGGTGACGCGGGTGCGGCAGATCCTCGTCGAGGCGGTCCCCGATTCCCTCAAGCACGCCATCACCGTGGGGATCGGCCTGTTCATCACCATCATCGGCCTGAAGTTGAGCGGGCTGATGAGCATCCAGTTTGTGGCCAATGCCGGGCCGTCGACGGCGGCCATCGACAAGGCGGTGGGTGGCGCGCCGACGCCGGTCACCCTGCAGTTCTTCGAGTGGAACATCACCCTGGCCAACCTGGTGCACGACAAGAGCGCCCTGCTGGCCCTGATCGGCCTTGTCCTGACGGCGCTCCTCGTTGTGATGCGCGTGCAGGGGGCGCTGCTCCTCGGCATCCTCGCCACCACGCTGATCGGCATTCCGCTCGGCGTGACGAACACGCAGGCCTTCTTCAACACGCCCTTTTTGCCCGACTTCTCCAAGCTGCACGTGGGCGACCTCGACATCGCCGGGGCGCTGAAGATGGGGCTCCTGGAGGTCATCATGGTGTTCACCTTCGTGGAGCTCTTCGACACCTTCGGTACGCTGGTGGGCACGGCCGATCGTGCCGGACTGCTCCAGCGTCCGGACGGGCAGAAGCGGCTGGGCCGGGCGATGCTGGTGGACGCCGGGGGGGTGTCCATCGGGGCTCTGCTCGGCACGTCGACGATCACGGCGTACATCGAGAGCGCGAGCGGGATCGCCGCCGGCGGCCGCACGGGCCTGACGGCGGTGACCACCGGCCTCTTGTTCCTGGCGTCGCTCTTTCTGCTGGCGCCCTTTGTGGCCATCATCCCCAACGCGGCCACGGCGTGCGCGCTGATCATCGTCGGCGTGCTGATGATGAGCGCGGTGAAGAAGATCGACTTCGACCGGATGGTTTACGCCATCCCGTCGTTCCTGACCATCGTCCTCATGCCCTTTACGTACTCCATCGCCAACGGCATTTCCGCCGGGATCGTCTTCTTCGTCCTCCTGGCCGCGGCACACAATCGGGTCAGCAAGGAGAAGGTGCGCATCCACTGGATGATGTGGATCCTGGCGGTGCTGATCCTGGCCCGCTACGTGTTCCTGGGCAGCGAGTAGGCCGCAGCTGGAACCGGCGAGCCGGGCGGAAAAACCGCATCGGCGTTCAGCGGTTCCGGCGCTGCCAAGACGTGCAGAACGGCATGCCCCACGGGGGTGCATGCCGTTTTTTGCTTTGGGCAAGACTAACGCAAATCCTGCGTGCGATTGGGAGGAAAGGGTATGGGAACGGTCTTCCGCGTGGCGGTGCTGATGGCGATGGTGTGGGGGTGTGTGGCGGGGCCGTTTGGTGCGGCGTCGCACGGGAAGGAGAAGGCCGAACGGGTGCGGTACACGGTGCACCTTGCCGCCGAGCGGCTTCCGGCCGCGCCGTCGGCGGGCGAGGGCGCTGCGGCGGCAACCGGAACCGTTCAGCCGCTTTTGCGCGGAACCTGGTGGGCCGAGGTGCCGGCGCCCCTCACGACGGACGGGCGCCTCTTCGTCCACCTGTACGCCAACGCCTTTCGCGACGACCGGGCCCTTGCCGGACCGGTGTGGGAGGAGGTGCTCGGGAAACAGCGGCTGCCCGGGCGCATCGACGTGGCGGACGTGACGGTTGACGGCCGCCCGGCCCGCTATGCCGTGCGGGGAACGGTGCTCGAGGTGGCCGTGCCCCGCGGCCGTCCGTGCGCGGTCGCCTTGCGTTTTACCCTGCATGTGCCGCGCAACAACGGGCGGCTGTCCTACGACGCGCACGCGGTGTGGCTGGGCAATGCCCTGCCCATCCTGGCCGTGCGCGACGCCGGCGGCTGGCGCCTCGATCCGTACTATCCCATCGGCGACCCCTTTTATTCGGAAGTGGCCGACTACCACCTGCAGGTGACGGTGCCGGAGGGCTGGCAGGTGGCGGCCACCGGATGGGAAACGCTGCGGGAGGCGCGCGACGACCGCCGCCGCTACGCCGTGCACGCCGAAGGGGTTCGCGACATGGCCCTGGTGCTGGTGGATTCGACCTACCGCGTGCTCGAGGGGCGCACACCCGAGGGGGTTCGCGTGCGCACGTGGACGCGCCAGGGCGACCGGTCGGAACTGCCGCGGGCTCTGCACGAGGCGGCCGTGCGCAGCTTGTCGTTCTTTCATCGCACCTATTCCCCTTATCCCTATCCCGATTACGACGTCGTGCGGACCGGCGGGTTTTTCGGCGGGATGGAGTATCCGGGCCTCGTGATGGTCCAGGGCGCGTATTTTGGCGACGAGCGGGCGCGCGACGACGGCCTTCTCGTCGTCGCCCACGAGACGGCCCACCAGTGGTGGTACGGGATCGTCGGAAACGACGAGGTGCGCGAGCCGTGGCTCGACGAGAGCCTGGCCCAGTATTCGACGCTCCAGTTTTTGCATTCCGCCTACCCGCGCATCGCGCGCCACATGGAGCGGATGCTCTATCGCCACGCCCGGCATCCGCAAACGGTGGCCTGGCAGCGGCGCGGCCTGTCGGTGCGCGCGCCGGTCTACGCCTTTCCGAACTGGACCGCCTACAGCCTCCTCGTGTACGAGCGGGGCGGCGCCGCGCTGTGGGAGCTGCGCCGGCAGGTGGGCGAGGAGGCGATGAATCGCGCGCTGCGCCGCTATGCCCGGCAACATGCCCTGCGCACGGCGACAGGAGCGGACTTGCTGCGCGTCCTCGAAGGGGAGTTGGGAGCGGATCTGGATCGTTTCTTCCGCTATTGGTTCGAGGGCGTCGGGGGCCCGCGGCCGGAGGTGAAGGCGCGTGCGCCGGTGTTTATGCCGCCAGGGGAACCATGACGCGGTGGAGGAGCAGCATCATGATCACCAGGTATGCGGCTAGCCCGAAGTACGCCAGCCCGAACCGCAGGCGGGTGCGGGGCGAAACGCGGTAATAGGCCTCATCGCGCACAATGCCGCCCGGTTGCTCGCTGGGATCGGGCTCATAGGTCACGTGGAAGGTCAGTTCCGCCCCGCCGCCGGTGTCGAGGGGAAGCCGCCGCGTGCGCACCAGCGTGACGGCGTGCACGGCGCCGCGCGCCTGGGGAAAGGTGAGGGGGATGGGCCAATCGTAGAGGCGTGCCTCCACGACGAGCGCCTCGCTGTCCCGCCGGCAGTACGCGACAAACGGCAACTGCCGCTGGTGCGCTTCCCCGGGCAAAAAGATGCCCGCCGCTTCCAGCTCGGCCTCGTCGATCCGGACCGTCTGCTCGAGGGTTGCCGGCTGGGGCTTGCGGCGGAAAAGGTACGCTTGCGCCAGGTCCCACGCGAACATCAGCCAGATGATCAGGAACAGGATGGAGCGAAGGACGAAGACGATCAAGAAAAAGCCGCCGATCAAGCCCACGAGCCAAAGCCAGCGCGAGATGACGGTGACGATGCGCCCGCCATCAAGGGGATGGATCGGCAACAGGTTGATCAGGTTGAGGAACAGGCCGATCGACGCGGCCACGTAAAACGCTTGGCTCCCCGTCGCCCACCCGAGGAGAAGGGCTGCTGTGGCGCCCGCCGTGCCCAGCAAGGGGCCGCCAAGGGCAACATACGCTTCCGTTTCGGCGTTGTTGGGGATTTTGCGCATCGTGATCAGCGCCCCCACGAAGGGGATGAATGTGGGGGCGCTCACCGGCAACTTGCGCCGTTTGGCGGCCCACACGTGGCCCAGCTCATGGATCAACATCATCGCCACGAGGCCAATGGCGAACGACCAGGGGGCAACCAAAGCGTAGGCACCGATGCTGAGCAAGAGGCTCCAGACGGTTCCGCCCACCTTTCCCAGTTTGAGCAGGGGCAAGAGGCCCTTCAATTTCCCGGCCAGCGCCAGGAGCAACGACAGGCCGCCTACGGTTTTCCACTTACCGGAGCGTTTTCGGTTTTCGTTTTGCCAAGTGGACATGTTGGGGGCTCCTTTGGCGTTGAATCGAGGGCAAATGGCTCTCTTCTTGATTATGCCACGCTTTTTTGGTAAGATGAACGACGTTAACAGATGAGAGCGGCAATATTCGGATGCGATAAAACGCGGCTCTAGGTCAATAATTGTGGATGCGAGGTCAACCAAGCCAAGGGAACAAAAGCGAG
>NZ_BMOF01000030.1 GCF_014646935.1 Calditerricola satsumensis
TCGTAAGCTGATGCGGGTACGTTCCATTGCGATACCCTTGGCGCTCTTCCGTCCGTTCATAGGGCTCTGCACGCAGCTGCTCCGTGGCCTGGGCTTGCAAAATTTGATTCAAGACGGATTCCAGGAGCTTGGCGAGCGCCTCGTCTTTCGTGTCGCGGAGAAAAAGTTGATGCAAAAGCTGTGCATCTACGGTAATCTGATCGTGAGCCATTTCGATCCCCTCTCCCTTTTTGGTTTTTGTGGGTTCAAGCTCCATTCTAACCGAGGGGGATTGGAAATGGCTCTCTAACTTTTTTCAGAGAGTCCTTTTTACACAAGAATACGGACTCAACTCACCGGCAGACGGTTCATAATGAAACCTTCTCGTTTGTCCTACCTAATTTCCTGTAACAAACCGGTAGTTCTCCACCACCCAGATTCCCGTGGCATCCTTGCGCACGGGCTGCACCAACCGGAGCTCGACGACACGGCCGTCCTCCAACGTGTGGCGCTCGACCCGAATCCCCTCTTCTCGCGTCTCCACCACCTCGGAACGCGCGCTTTTGGCCTTCAAAACGTGGTCCAAAAACTCCAACGCCACCTGCGAGGGATCCATTAACCCCACGCGATGCCCGTTGTCCACCTCTTCCTGCAGCTTCCGCGCCTGATCCGGATCCAGCGGCACATCGATCCATTGGCCTTTCGCATCGCCATCAACCTGCGAATTCACCGGAGCCTGGCAGCCAACCACACCGATAACCAAGCCCAATGCGATGAGCCGCCCCCACTTCCATCCCATCCCCAACCCTCACACCCCCTTTGACACAAGCAGCATCCAGAACGCGAGGGGCACCGCCAACAGCACCGCGGAGATGCCGAGAAGGAGAAGCGCAACCGTCGACCGCTGGCGGCGCAGGTATTGCCATGCCGCGACAATCACGCCGCCTGCCGCCAGGGCGATGGCGAGAAGGTTGGCCGTCCAGTATCCGGTACCGTCCGGAAACCAGTCGCCCCAGCCTCCCGTCCACACCGTCGCCACACCCAGCACCCACGCCGCCGCAACCAACCCGACCGCCACCCATCGCATGGGAATCCCTCCTCGAACAGACAGACCATTTAGCCTCTCGATCCCATTCTATCCGGAGGACACAACCGTTTCAACGCAACACAAACAATTTCGAATGGTGAGATCCTCATCCTTGTCGGTCACCAATCTGTCAAATTCTCAGCTCTTCATTTACAATAAGGAAGGCTCCCAAACGAAATCCGCCCAACAAGACGGACACTCGAGGTGATCGTTCATGGCATCCGTGGTCATCGTCGGCGGCGGGTTGGCCGGCCTGTCCGCCGCGGCGCGATTGGCCAAGCACGGGCTCCGCGTCACCGTTCTCGAACGCGGGGCTCTCGGCGGCCGGGCCGTGACACTGCGCATCAAGGGGTTTGCCTTCAACTTCGGCGCCCACGCCATCTACGGCCGCGACCGCTCGGTGCTCACCACGCTGGAACGCGAGCTGGGCCTGTCCATCGACTGGCGCGACTTCAGCCCTGAACGGGCCAAATACGACGTCGGCGACAAGCTGACCGACCTGCCGGCCAACATCCGCGGGCTGTTCAAAACGAAGCTCCTCACCTATCCGGACAAGGTGAAGTTCGCCTTTGAGGTGCTCAAGACGCTCCTTGGCGTCGAAACCGGCCATCCGCACCTCTCGATTGGCCGGTGGATGGACGAAAAGCAGCTCGATCCCGACGTCAAGGACATGATGCTCACCCTGGCCTCATCGAACTTCTTCACCCGCGAGCCGGAAAAAATCCCATCGGACGTCTTTTTCCGCTACTACAAGACGATCTTCTCCACCCGCAAGCCGGTGACGTACATCGGTGGCGGCTGGCAGGCGCTCATCGACGAGCTGGTGCGCGTCATCAAGGCCCACGGCGGGACGATCCACACCAAGGCGAAGGTGGAGCGCGTCACGGTGGAGGACAACCGGGTGCGGGCCGTGCACACGGCCGACGAGACCTACACGGCCGACCTGTTCCTCTTCTGCATCCCGCCGAAGGAACTCGTGTCCATCTTCCAGGGGACGCACATCGAGCACTTTGTGGCCCAGTACGCCCAATACCACCCCACCTACGCCCTGGTGTACGACGTGGGGCTGCGCGAGCGGATCGACGTGCCCTACACCTACATCTACGATAAGGCCCACAAGTGCTTCATCACCGACATCTCCTACTACGACGAGACGTCGGTGCCCGAAGGCGGCCAGCTCCTGCAGGCCATCCTGTACTTGAGCCGCGAGGACGTGGGGAACAAGGAGCGCATCGAGGCGTACAAGAAAACGGTGGAGGACCTGTACGACAAGCACTTCCCCGGCTGGCGCGAGCGGCTTGTCGTGCCCCGCTTCTCTCCGCGCGCCGTGGTGCAGGAAATCAAGTGGACGATGGACCAGCAGCCGATGCCCGTCTTCTTCCCCGACTACCGAAACCTCTACTTCGCCGGCGACTGGTGCGAGGGGAAGGGACAGCTGTCGGAGCTGTCCTTCTCCAGCGCCTACGCGGCAAGCGAGCTGATTCTGGCCCACTGAGGCCGACGGCACCCACGCGCATCGGCAAGACCCGTATGCGTCTCCCCGTGACGCGTCGACTGAACCCAGACGGGCTCCCGGGCCTTCCGGGAGCCCGTTCGCATAGAAGGCATGCGTTTTTTCCCGCATCGGCGGATCAATTTTCTTCGCCCTTTTTGGGTGACGTGATCCGCAAATAATACCCATCGGGGTCGGTGAGGCGAAAATTGGTCATGCCCCACGGTTGTTCCTTGAGCTCCGATTCGACCGCAATGTCAAATTATTAACAAACAATTCGAGAGCACAGCTGGTGTCAAAGTTCACCCCTCCTTTTGCATGGTTTTGTTGTGGTGAAAAGCCCCCGGTATTCCGGACAGAAGGCACTGATGCGTCCCGGTCCCGGGGGCTGTAGCGTGCATCACGCCAGCACCAGCTTGCTGAAATCGGCGTACCGCCACAGGTCGTCGGCGATGCGCTTGATGAGCGACAGGCGGTTCTGCCGCACGGCGGGATCGGGGGCCATGACGAGGACGGCATCGAAGAAGGCGTGGATCGGCTCCGCCAGCGCGCTCCAGGCGTCGAGGACGCCGGCCCAATCGCCGGCAGCCTCGGCCTTCTCCGCCTGCTCCTTCGCCGCGAGATACGCCTTGTACAGGGCCCGCTCGGCATCCTCCTCGAACAGCGCCTCCTGCACCTCTCCCGCCGTCTCCGCTTTTCGTGACAGGTTGTACAGGCGGGTGAAGGCTTCGACGGCGGCGCGGAAGGCTTCCTCCTCGTGCCGCGCCTCCAGCACCTTGGCCCGCGTCACGGCGGCCACGAGGTCGGCAAAATCGGAGCCGAGCACGGCGTCGATCACGTCGTAGCGGATGCCGCCCTCTTGCAGCACCGTCTTGAGGCGCTGGGCAAAGAAGGCCAGCAGGTCGGCCTTCACCTCGTCGGCCGGCCGCTTGCCGAGGCCCTTCTCCGCGTACAGGCCGAGGGCGGCGTCCAAGAGCGCGTCAAGCGCAAGCGGCCACTTCCGGTCGAGGAGGATGTGCACGACGCCGCTCGCCGCCCGGCGCAGGGCGTAGGGGTCTTGCGAGCCGGTCGGGATGAGGCCGAGGGAAAAGAAGCCGACGAGGGTGTCCACCTTGTCGGCCACGCCCACCACGGCGCCGACGTCGGAGGCGGGCAGCCGGTCGCCGGCAAAGCGCGGCAGGTGGTGCTCGAAGACGCCCCGGGCCACCGCGTCCGGCTCGCCGGCCCGGCGGGCGTAATCCTCGCCCATGATGCCCTCCAGCTCAGGGAACTCGTACACCATCTGCGTCACCAGGTCGAACTTGCAGATCTCCGCCGTGCGGTCGACAAGCCGCTTCGTCTCCGCGTCGAGGCCGAGGGCGTCGGCGATGCGCGCGGAAAGGGTGCGCACGCGGTCCACCTTGTCGGCCAGCGTGCCCAGGTCCTCGTGGTAGACGATGGCCTTCAGCTTGGCGAGGGCATCAAGGATGGACAGCTTCTGGTCCTCCTCGTAGAAGAACCGGGCGTCGGCCAGGCGCGCCCGCAGCACTTTCTCGTTCCCCTTGCGCACCGTGTCAAGGTGCCGGTCGTCGCCGTTGCGCACGGTGACGAAGTGGGGCAGCAGCTCGCCGCGCTCGTTTTCCACCGGGAAGTAGCGCTGGTGCTCGCGCATCGCGGTGACGAGGACGTGGCGGTTGACGGCCAAGAACTCCGGATCAAAGGACCCCCACAGCACCGTCGGATACTCGACGAGGTGGGTCACTTCTTCCAGCAGCCCCTCGTCGACGGGGATGCGCCAGCCCTTCTCCGCCTCAAGGGCGCGGATCTGGTCGAGGATGCGCTGGCGCCGCTTGGCCACATCGGCGATGACGTACTGTTCCTCCAAGAGCGCCTCATAGCGCGCCGGCTCGTCAACGGTCACCTCGCGCCCCAGGAAGCGGTGCCCCTTCGTCACGTTCCCCGCCCGCACGCCGGCCACCTCAATGGGCACAACGTCGGCCCCGAACAGCGCGACAAGCCACCGGATGGGCCGCACGAAGCGCAGGTCGTGGGTTCCCCAGCGCATGCTCTTCGGGAAGGAGAGGGAGCGAATAACGTCGCCCAGTTCGGGGAGGATCTCCCGCGTTGGCGCGCCGGGATGGTGCTTGCGGGCAAAGACGTACGGGACGCCCTTCACCTCTTTGAAATACAGGTCGTCCAAGGACACGCCCTGCTTGCGGGCGAAACCTTCCGCCGCCTTCGTCCAGTTGCCGGCCTCATCGACGGCGATGTGCTTGGCCGGACCGCGCACCTCCTCGCTCACGTCCTCCTGCTTCTCGGCCACATCCTTCACCCAAACGGCCAGGCGACGCGGCGTGGCGTACGTCCGCACCTCCCCGAAGGCGATGCGCCGGTCGCGGAAGAAGGTCTGCACCTTTTCGGCCAGCTGGTTAACGGCAGCCTGCACGAAGCGGGCCGGGATCTCCTCCGTGCCGATCTCCAGCAGAACATCGCGCGTCGCCATGCGTCACTCCCCCTTCACCGGATTGCCGATGCCGACGGTTTCGTCCGACGCGGGCTGCGCCGGCTCGCCGCTTCGCTTCAGCAGCGGGAAGCCCAGCCGCTCCCGCTCGGCCAGATAGGCCTGGGCGCAGGCGCGGGCCAGGTTGCGCACGCGGGCGATGTACCCCGTCCGCTCGGTGACGCTGATCGCCCCCTGGGCGTCGAGCAGGTTGAAGGTGTGGGAGCACTTCAGCACGTAGTCGTAGGCCGGGAAGACGAGACCGGCCTCCAGCGCCCGCTGCGCCTCCCGCTCGTAGTCGGCAAAGAGGCGGAACAGCATCGCCGCGTCGGCCACTTCAAAGGTGTACTTCGAATGCTCGTACTCGGGCTGCTTGAACACGTCGCCGTAGGTCAACCCGCTGCCCCACTCCAGGTCGAACACGTTGTCCTTGCCCTGGATGTACGAGGCGAGGCGCTCCAGGCCGTAGGTGATCTCCACGGCCACCGGATGGCAGTCGAGGCCGCCGACCTGCTGGAAGTAGGTGAACTGGGTGATCTCCATCCCGTCGATCCACACTTCCCAGCCCAGGCCCCATGCCCCCAGCGTCGGCGCCTCCCAGTTGTCCTCGACAAAACGGATGTCATGTTCCTCCGGCTTGATGCCAAGGGCGCGGAGGCTGTCGAGGTAGATCTCCTGCACGTTGTCCGGCGACGGCTTGAGGATCACCTGGAACTGGTGGTGCTGGTAGAGGCGGTTGGGGTTCTCCCCGTAGCGCCCGTCGGCCGGGCGGCGGGAAGGCTCCACGTAGGCCACGTTCCACGGCTCCGGACCGATGACGCGCAGGAAGGTGGCCGGATTCATCGTTCCCGCGCCGGTTTCGATGTCGTAGGGCTGCACGATGAGGCAGTTTTGCCTGGCCCAGAAGGCCTGCAGGGCCAGCACCATGTCCTGAACGTTCACGGCGGACACCTCCACGCTTTGATGGGTTTGCCGTACGTGCAACAGAAAACCTCCCGCCCCCAGCGCCATGCGCTAGGGACGGGAGGTGCCTCCCGCGGTTCCACCCTAGTTGGCCGACGGACACGCGTTGCCGCGCACGCCGCACCCGCTTCGGCTCACCTGCCGCGCGGCGCCGTCGACCCCCTCATCGACCATCGCTCGAGAGCGCCCTTCACCAGGACTGCCGCCGGGCTTCCACCCTCCCCGGCTCGCTGGGAGGCAGCGCCCCTGGCTACTCCTCTCTCTCATCGCTGGGCCGTATGCCGTTGTCACGCGTCAGATTGTCGTACTTTTAACGATACCGAAACGCCAGCGGCATGTCAAACGTTCCCGCCTTTGCCCCCCATCCCGCGCGGGTTTTGTTCTTGTACCCAATACGGGAAACCGAAAAACATTCTGTGACGCTGGGCACTTTGTCACAGACATCGCGATTGCGAGATGAGAGAGTGAAATTGAAAACGGATCCACGGGAGGGCTATCGATGAAGGCGGCTGTTCTCAAGGGTTTTAAGGAAAAGCTGGAAATCCAAGAGATGCCCACTCCGGAAATCGGCTATGGGGAAGTCCTCGTAAGAATCAAAGCGTGTGGTGTGTGTCATTCCGACCTGCATTTGGCACGTTCCGATTGGTCACTGAAACCTAAACTTCCCGCCATCCTGGGGCATGAGGGAGTGGGCGTCGTCGAGGCGGTCGGTCCGGGCGTCACCTCGCTCAAAGTGGGTGACCGGGTCGGGATTCCCTGGCTTTATTCTGCGTGTGGCGAATGCGAATACTGCTTGACCGGTCAGGAAACGTTGTGCCCGCACCAGCTGAACACCGGGTATTCGGTACACGGATGCTTTGCCGAATATTGCAAAGCCCCCGCTGCTTATGTCGTCAAAATCCCGGACAACCTTGGGTTCGAGCAAGCGGCGCCGATCTTTTGCGCGGGGGTAACGTCGTATAAAGCACTGAAAATTTGTGGGGCGAAACCGGGCGACTGGGTCGCCATCTACGGCATCGGCGGTCTGGGACACGTCGCCGTGCAATACGCGAAGGCCATGGGATACCATGTGGTCGCCGTCGACATTGTCGATGAAAAATTGGAGCTCTCGACCAAGCTGGGGGCAGACGCCACCATCAACGGCGCGAAAGTCGATCCGGCACAGGAGATTCAAGAACGATTCGGTGGCGTGCAAGCGGCGATCAGCGTGGCCGTTACCCGGAAGGCCTTTGATCAAGCGTACCGTTCCCTGAAACGCGGCGGTACCCTCGTGGTTGTCGGGTTGCCGAATGAAGAGCTGCCGCTCCCCATCTTCGACACGGTGTTAAACGGGGTGACGGTGAAAGGTTCAATCGTCGGAACAAGAAAAGATCTGCAGGAAGCCCTGGAATTCGCCGCCCAGGGGAAAGTGAAGGTGAACATCGAGACGCAGCCCCTCGAAAAGATCAATGAGGTCTTCGAGCGTTTGGAAAAGGGGCAAATCAACGGGCGTGTCGTGTTAACGTTGGCGTGAGTGGGCGACAAGGAGCCGTTCTTGTCCCCGAGACGACGAGGCCCCGGTCTCGCCGGTAGGCGAAACCGGTGGCCTTCTTCTATGGGTAGCCATGCCGCACCGGGCGCAACGGATCCCAAATGTGGTACAATAGGAGCCAGCATTTGCCCGTGCAGAAAGGGGATCCACCGTGAACGCCATCAGCCGCCTGGAACGCCTGCCGATCGGCCGTGTGCATTACCGCTACCTGTACCTCTTGGGGCTCGGATGGGCCCTCGACGCCATGGACGTGGGCCTGATCAGCTTCACCCTGCCGGCGATCAAGGCGGCCTTCAACCTCTCGTCGGCACAGATGGGGCTGTTGGGCAGCGCCGGCCTGGTGGGGATGTTCCTCGGAGCCGCCGTGGGCGGACGGCTGGCCGACCGGTACGGCCGGCGCGCCGTTGTCGCCTACAGCCTGCTCGTCGCCGGCGTCGGCAGCCTGCTCACCGCCCTGGCGCCGTCCTACGGGGCCCTGCTGTTCTTCCGCTTCCTCACGGGAATCGGTCTGGGAGCGGAGCTGCCCGTGGCGGCCAGCCTGATGGGCGAGCTCGTGCCCAGCACCTCCCGCGGGCGCTTTGTCGTGTGGCTGGAGGCCTTCTGGGCCGTCGGCTGGTTCCTGGCGGCGCTGGTCGGCTTCCTCCTCGTGCCCGAAGCGGGCTGGCGGTGGGCCTTCGTCATCGGAGCGATCCCGGCACTGTATGCAGCCTGGCTGCGCCTGGGCGCGCCGGAGTCGCCGCGCTGGCTGGCGGCGCGCGGGCGCGCCCGGGAGGCCGAGGCGCTGGTGGCCCGCATGGAAGCGGCCCTGCGCGGCGAGGGAAAAGAGCTCCCGGAACCGCAACCCGCGCCGGAGCCGACGCCGCGCCCCTACGGGGACCTGTTCCGTCCGCCGCTGGTGCGCCGCACCCTGTTCATCGCCCTGGCGTGGCTGACCCTCAACGCCGGCTACTACGGCGCCTTCATCTGGCTGCCGTCGCTCCTCGTCGAGCAGGGCTACTCCCTGGTGCGATCCTTGGCATTCGTGCTGATCATGACCGCGGCGCAGCTCCCCGGCTACCTGACCGCCGCGTGGCTTGTCGAGCGATGGGGCCGTCGACCGGTGCTGGTCAGCTTCCTTCTCCTCTCCGCCCTGGCGGCCCTGCTCTTTGCCCGCTCCGATACAGCGGCGGAGCTGCTCGTCTTTGGCGCGTCCCTGTCCTTCTTCAACCTCGGGGCATGGGGCGCCATCTACGCCTACACGCCGGAACTGTTCCCCACCGCGCTGCGGACGAGCGGCGCCGGCTTGGCCGGCGCGGCGGGCCGCCTCGGCGGCATGGCCGCGCCGTACCTCACCGGAGCCCTGCTCCCGGCGCTGGGGGCGGGCGGCGTGCTGCTGGCCCACGGCGTGCTCCTCGCCGCGGCGGGCGCCTTCGCCTTCCTTGTCGGCGCGGAGACGCGGGGCCGCGCCCTGGAGTGACCATGACGCCAGTCGTGGAAATCGACGACGCGATCGGATCACACCTTTCACCAAAAAGGAGGGCAACCATGCGCAGGATTCTCTCGGGCATCCAACCGAGCGGACGGCTCACCATCGGCAACTACCTCGGGGCCATCAAGCAGTTTGTCGCTTTGCAACACGAGGCCGAGTGCTTCTTCATGATTGCCGACTACCACGCCCTCACCGTGCCGCAGGAACCGGAGGCGCTGCGGCAGCAGACGCTCCAGGTGGCGGCAATGTACTACGCCGCCGGGATCGACCCGCAAAAGGCGACGGTCTTTGTGCAGTCCCACGTCCCCGCCCACACGGAGCTCGGCTGGGTGATGCAGTGCCTGGCCCACTTCGGCGAGCTGGGCCGGATGACGCAGTTCAAGGACAAGTCGGCCGGCAAGGAGTCCGTCTCGGCGGGCCTGTTCACCTATCCCACGCTGCAGGCGGCCGACATCCTCCTCTACCAGGCGACGCACGTGCCCGTCGGCGAGGACCAGAAGCAGCACCTGGAACTGACGCGCGACCTAGCCGAACGGTTCAACAAGCGCTTCGGCGAAACCTTTGTCCTGCCCGAGCCGCTCATCCAGAAGGTTGGCGGGCGGATCATGTCCCTCGACGACCCGACGAAGAAGATGAGCAAGTCGAACCCCAATCCCAACAGCTACATCTCCCTCTTGGACGAGCCCGACGTCATCCGCAAGAAGATCAAGCGCGCCGTCACCGACTCGGAAACGGAGGTGCGCTACGATCCCGAGAAGAAGGCGGCGATCAGCAACCTGATGACCATCTACGCGCTGTGCTCCGGCCTGTCGCTGGAAGCGATCGAGGAGCGCTACCGCGGCAAGGGCTACGGCGTGTTCAAGGCCGATCTGGCTGAGGTGGTCGTGGAAACCCTCACGCCGATCCAGGAGCGGTACCGGGAACTGGTCGAATCGGCCGCCCTGCGCGAGCACCTCGCCGAGGGCGCCGAGCGGGCGGCCCAGGTGGCCAACCGGACGCTCGAAGCGGTGCGCGAGAAGATCGGCCTCTTGCCGCGCGGACGCTAACCGAGAAGCGCAAAAAGCCGCCGTCCCCCACCGGGACGGCGGCTTTGTTTTTTTGGTCGATCGGGAGCCCCTTTTCGCGGAAGGACGGCGACCGCTAGGCCGAAAGCCGCATCTTTGCCCCCCGCCCGGCCAAACCGGCATTGGCCATCAGCGCCGCGGCGATGGTTCCCACCGTAAGGGCCACGACGCCGGGCCAGCGAAAGGCGTCCCACAGCAGCCCGGGCAGCCACGCGCCCAGGCTGCCGCCGAGGTAGTAGAAGACGAGGTACAGCGAGGAAGCCGCGCCCTGCGCCTCCGCTGCCGCGTCGGTGACGTAGGCCGTCGTCGCCGACTGGGAGGCGAAGTTGCCCACCGTGAGCAGCGCGCACCCCGCGGCCAGGACGCCTATCGAGGGGTGCAACGTGAGCAGGATGCCGAGCGCGCCGATCAGATGTCCGGCCGCCATTGTCACCCGCCGCCCGATGCGATCGGAAAAGAAGCCGGCCACGGGCGCCGAAACAACGCCCAGCGCAAAGGTGGCAAACAGCAGCGAGATCTGCGTCGGGCTGAGGCGAAACGGCGGTTCGCTGGCATAGAACGGAAGGTAGGTGAAAAAGCCGATAAACGCAAAAAACTGGGAAAATCCGATCAAACACGCCCCCAGCAAGGCCGAATTGCGGAGGTGCCGCCGAAAGCCGCCGTGGCTGCGAACGGCCGCATGGCGGGACGACGGCGGCAGCCCGGCGCCCACAAGCAGCGCCACCCCTACCGAGAAGGCGGCCAGCACGCCGAAGACGGCCTGCCACGACACCCAATCGGCGATGGGCCCGGCGATCAGCCGGCCCAGAAAGCCGCCGGCCACGGTGGCGCCGACATACGTGCCAAACACGCGGCCCTTGTAGGCGGCGGGAAACTCCTCGGCGGCATAGGCCATCACCGTCGCGGCGATACCGGGAATGAACAGGCCCTGCAGAAAGCGCAGCGCCACCACCGCCGCAAAGGAATCGGTCAGGCCCAAGAAGACGCTGGGAACGGTGACGAGCACGCTGCTCGCCACGATCACCCGCTTCCGTTCCCAGCGGTCCGCAAGCGGCGCCAGCAACAGCGAGGCCACGGCCAGCGCCAGCACGGTGGCCGAAATGGTCAGGCTCGCCGCGGCAGTGGAGACGCCAAACTCCCGCGCCAGGAGCGGCAACAGCGGCTGGGGCGCGTACAGAATGGCAAAGGCGTTGGTGGTGGTGACGAACAGGAGAACGAGGCGCAGGATCATCACGATCGCTTCCTTGCTCTCATCCTTGCTGCCGAATTCGCTGCGCGTATCCGCACAGGACGTTGAGCACGACGTGGGCGCCGGTCTTGACGGTGGACTGGGCGCGCCCGTCGCGGTGCGGGTCGAGGCAGACGAGGTCCATGGCCGCCAGCTTCTCCTCCCGCCCGATGCGGTGCGCCGCCTCGAGCAGGTCCCACGTGGCCAGCCCGCCCGGCGTCGACGCCGGCGCCGCCGGGGCGAAGGCGACATCGAGCACGTCCATGTCCACGGTGAGGTAGATGGCGTCGACGCGCGCGCGCAGGTACGCGAGGGCCTCGTCCACCACGGCCTCCACGCCCCGCCGGCGCACCTCGCGCACCGTGTAATACCGCACGCCCTGCTCGTCGGCGTAGCGCTTGTAGGCCAGGGCGTTGAAATGCCCGTGCACGCCGATGGTGACGATGTTCGATCCGGCCACCGTCCCCGACTCGATCAGGCCGCGCATCGGCGTGCCGTTGCTCGGTCCCCCGTCGTGGAGGTTGCGCAGGTCGAAGTGCGTGTCCACCTGCAGAATGCCGATCGTTCGCCCAGGGGTGACGCGCTTCAGCCCTTTCACGATCGGGCAGGTGATGGAATGGTCCCCGCCAATGAACACCGGAAAGAACGGCGGATGGCTGCTCAGCGCCTCCACCACGGCCTCCTCGATGTTGGCGTGGCAGCGCGGGATGTCGGTGACGTGCATCGTCACGTCGCCGAGGTCGGCGATGCGCAGGGCAGCGAGGTCGACGTCGTAGTCGAGGTTGTAGGACGCAAACAGGCGCCACGCCAGGCGGATGGCCGTGGGGTTCTCGCTGGCCGCCGACGGGCTGATCGACGCTCGCGACAAGGGCACGCCGATGAACCCCACGTCGAAGGCCTGGCCAGGCGCGGCCTCCCGAATGAGCTGGCTCATCCGCACGTCCAAGCGGTCGCCCGCCGCACCGCGGGCAACGATCGGCGGCGGTACGAGGTACCGGTACCCCTCAGCCACAGCGCACACCTCCTTCCACCACGACGGCACCGTTTTTCAGCACCGTGTCGACGAGGTTGACGCCGTACTGGTACGGGATGTGCGCCACGTTTGGCGCGTCGAAGACGACGAGGTCGGCCTTCTTGCCCACTTCGATGCTGCCGATCTCGTGGGCGCGGCCGACGGCGTGGGCGGCGTTGATCGTGGAGGCGACCAGCGCCTCCTCCGGCGTCAGGCCCATCGTGAGACAGGCCAGGCTCATGATGAGCGGCAGCGCCACCGTGGGCGAAGAGCCGGGATTGCAGTCGGTGGCCAGGGCCACGGGCACGCCCGCGGCGATGATCGCGCGGGCGTCGGCCGGCGGCTCCCGCAGGAAGAAGGCCGTCCCCGGCAGGAGCACCGCCACCACGCCGGCTTCGGCCATGCGGGCGACTCCCGCCGGCGAGGCCTTGAGCAGATGGTCGGCGGAGACGGCCCGCACCTCGGCCGCCAGCTCGGCCCCGCCGCAGGGGTGCATCTCGTCGGCGTGGAGCTTGGGCTTGAGGCCCCACCGCTTGGCCGCCTCCAGGATGCGCCGGGCCTGCGCCACGGTGAACACCCCTTCCTCGCAGAACACGTCGCAAAACTCGGCCAAGCCGGCATCGGCCACGCGCGGCAGCATCTCGTCGACAACGAGGGCGACGTAGGCGTCGGGGTCGTGCCGGTACTCCGGCGGCACGGCGTGGGCGCCCAGAAACGTCGCGACGACGTCCACCGGATGGGCCTCGTGCAGGCGGCGGACCGCCCGCAGCTGTTTCAGCTCGTCCGCGACGGTGAGCCCGTAGCCGCTTTTCGCTTCCACGGTGGTCACGCCGTGCAGGAGGAAGCGGTCGAGGCGCCGCTTGGCCGCCTCGACGAGCTCCTCCTCCGACGCCGCGCGCGTGCGGCGCATCGTCTCAAGGATGCCCCCGCCCTCCCGCAAGATTTCCAGGTAGGGCGTTCCCTGCAGGCGCCGCACCCACTCCACTTCCCGGTATCCGGCAAAGACGAGGTGGGTGTGCGGGTCGACAAGGCCCGGCGTCACCGTTTTGCCCGCTGCATCAATCACCACGTCGGCCCCGCCCCGCTCGGCCACGTAACGCCGGGCCTCTGCGTCCGGCCCGACGAAGGCAATGCGGTCGCCCTCGACGACAATGCCCGCGTTTTCGAGAATGCCGGCGTCCGCCATCGCCGCGCCTCGCTTGGGCGCTTCACTGGCGCCGGCGACGGTGGCCACCTGGGCAGCCCCTTTGATGTACGTGATCCGGCTCATGGTTCCCCGTCCTTTTCCGCACATGGGTTACTTCAACATCGGCATCTTGATGCCCTTCTCCTTGGCCGTCTCGATGGCCCGCTCATAGCCCGCGTCGGCATGCCGCACAACACCAAGGCCCGGATCAGTGGTGAGCACGCGCTCGAGGCGTCGCGCCGCGTCGGGCGTCCCGTCGGCCACCACGACCATCCCGGCGTGGAGCGAATAGCCCATCCCGACACCGCCGCCGTGGTGCACCGAGACCCAGCTGGCCCCCGCCGCCGTATTGAGGAGGGCGTTGAGAATCGGCCAGTCGGCGATGGCGTCGCTGCCGTCCTTCATCCCTTCCGTCTCCCGGTTGGGCGAGGCGACGGACCCGGCGTCCAGGTGGTCACGGCCGATGACAATGGGGGCGGAAAGCTCGCCCTTGGCCACCATCTCGTTGATGATCGCTCCAAACTTGGCCCGCTCCCCGTAGCCGAGCCAGCAGATGCGCGCGGGCAGGCCCTGGAAGGCGACGCGCCGGCGCGCCAGGCGGATCCACCGGCACAGCGGCTCGTTGTCGGCAAATTCGCGCAGGATGACCTCGTCGGTCTTGTGGATGTCGCTCGGGTCGCCGGAGAGGGCCACCCAGCGGAACGGCCCCTTCCCTTCGCAGAACTGCGGGCGGATGTAGGCCGGAACGAAGCCGGGGAAGGCGAAGGCGTCGGTCACCCCTTCGTCGTAGGCCACCTGGCGGATGTTGTTGCCGTAATCGAAAACTACGGCCCCCCGCCGCATCAAGTCCAGCATGGCCCGCACATGGACGGCGATGCTGGCACGGGATCGCTTGACATACTCCCGCGGATCGGCCGCGCGCAACCGGGCAGCCTCCTCCAGCGTCAGACCGGCGGGCACGTAGCCGTTTAACGGGTCGTGGGCCGAGGTCTGGTCGGTGACGATGTCGGGCACAAAGCCCCGCCGCGCCAGTTCGGGCAGGATTTCCGCCGCGTTGCCGAGGAGGCCGATCGACACCGCCCGTCCCTCGCGTTTGGCCTCCTGGGCCAGCCGCAGCGCTTTGTCGAGCGACTCGACGGCCATGTCGAGGTACCGCGTGGCGATGCGCCTTTCGATGCGCGCCGGATCCACCTCGATGTCCAGGCAGACCCCGCCGTTCAGCGTCACGGCCAGGGGCTGGGCGCCCCCCCATGCCGCCGAGGCCGGCGGTGACGGTGATCGTGCCATCCAGACTGCCGCCGAAGTGCTGCCGCGCGCATGCGGCGAAGGTCTCGTAGGTGCCCTGGACGATGCCCTGGCTGCCGATGTAGATCCAGCTGCCGGCGGTCATCTGGCCGTACATGATGAGGCCCTTCTTGTCCAGCTCATGAAACGTCTCCCAGTTGGCCCACGCCGGCACAAGATTCGAGTTGGCCAGAAGCACACGCGGGGCATCAGGGTGCGTGCGGAACACGGCCACCGGCTTGCCGGACTGGATGAGCAGCGTCTCGTCGTCTTCCAGCTCCTTCAGCGCGGCGACGATGGCGTCGAAGCATTCCCAGTTGCGCGCCGCCTTGCCGATGCCGCCGTAGACGATGAGCGCGTCGGGACGCTCCGCCACCTCGGGATCGAGGTTGTTCATCAGCATGCGCAAGGCCGCTTCCTGGATCCACCCCTTCGCGTGAAGCGTCGTGCCGCGCGGAGCGCGAATGACGCGCTTGGCTGTTGGTTGCATGGGCGGTTCTCTCCCCTTCCCTTGAGGATGGAAGGACGGGATTGATTCCCGGAACTGTTTCTTGGGATCGGCCTCCATTTATAGATACGCGTCCGCCCAGCACACACAGCACAATCCGTTCGCATCCGAAACAAAAAACCGCCCCATATCGGGACGGTCAGCTCGCCGGCCAAACGGGCACTCCCCGGGACTAGCGATGATGTTTATCCTTCTCCTTGCGGCACACGACCACGAGCACTTGGCCGGGTTTCAGTTTCACGACCTTGACTTTCGAATGCGAACGGCCTTCTCTTACGCTTACTGCATCATATGGGGGGAGGAAAACTCGTCCCCGGGCATACATCCCGAATGCGAAAAATCGGGCTATGCATCCCGCGCCGCGCTCACAGGATCGCGCGCGAGCGGGATGGCGGTAAAGGGAATGCCCAGCTGGCGGAGAAACGCGCGCTCGCGATCCCGGCAGGTGAACAGCAGCACCTGATGGGTTTTGGCCAGTTCGCCCAAATAGGCCAGCGCGCGCATGAGGCGCTCGTCGTCGTAGTGGGCAAAGCTGTCGTCCAGAAGCGCCGGAAGCGGCGTGCGGTAGGAGAAGCGTTTCAGCAGCGCGACACGCAGCGCGAAGTACAGCTGGTCCGACGTGCCACGGCTGAGGACATCCTGCGGGCGCGCGCTTTGCGTCTCCTGCTCGATGGCCGTGATGGCCATGCGCTCGTTGGGGTTGATGCGCACATCGTACCGCCCGGCGGTGATGCGCGCCATCACCTCCGCGGCATAGCGGTTCAGCACCGGTGCGACGTCGCGGTGGACGGTTTGGGCCACCTCGCGCAGCAGCGCCAGCCCGCGCTCGAGGGCTTCCCGCTTGTCGTCGAGGCGGCGGGCCTCTGCGTGTAGCGCGTCGAGGCGCGAGCGCAGGTCGGCCGGCCCAGGGCCTTCGCTCTCCAGCGCGGCCATCTCGCCCTGCAGGCGGCTGGCGGCCTCCCGGAGCCGGTCGCGATCGGCCACGTGACGGGACAGCTCCTCCTTGAGCGCCTCCTCCTCGCGGCGCAACGCCTCCAGGCGGGCGGAAATGCGGGCCAGCGCATCGCCCGCTCCTTCGGATCCGCCGGCAGGAACCGGATCCGGCGCGTCGCCATCTGCCTCCTGGGCCTCAGCATGACCGGAAGCCGTGTCACCTTCAGCGGCGGCCGCAGCGGAAAGGGACGCCAGCGCCTCCTCCACCGCCGCGAGCGCCGCCTCCCGTGCCGCGCCGTCCGCCTCCCGCTTGAGCGCCTCCAGCCGCTGGGCGGCGCTGGACCGGGCCGCCATCAGCGCCGTCCACCGCCGGTGCGCCGCGGCCCGTTCGGCCAGCGCCTCCACCGTGTCGACCCCGTTGCGGGCGAGAATGTCGGCGAGGGCCGCGCGATCCGCCTCCAGCTCCGCCCGCACCTCGGTCCAGCGCTGATGCAGGATGGCCTGTTCGCGCGCGAGGGCCTCGCGCTTTGCCGCGGCCTCCGCGTACGCGTTCCGCTCGGCCCGCAGGCGCGCCGCCTGCCCCACGGGATCCTGCGCATCCGGAGGTACCCCCCACGCCGCCAGAAACGCGGCAAGCGTCTCCCACGCGCGCGCCTTCTGCCGCTGGAGTTCGTCGCGCAGCAGGCGGGGGCGCTCCCGCTCGTCGGCCTCCCGCAGCGCCTCATGGTAAAGGGCGTAGAAGGCCTCCGCGTCGGCGCAGTTCCATTGGGCCAAGAGCTGCTCCACGGCCCGTTCTTTTCCGCGGACCAGGCGGGCAGCCTCCTCGGCCTCGCGGGCGGCGTCGGCCATCTGCCGCTCCAGGTCCGCATCGTACCGGGCAAGGTCGTCCTCCGTCGGCAGCGCGGCCAAGGCCGCCTGGTCGGCTTCCCATTCCCGGGCCAGCAAGTCCAGCACGTCGCGGGCCTCTTTCGCAGACTCCGTCGTTCGGGCGCGCCACCACCAGGCCATCACGAGGCCCAGCGCACCGATGACGGCCAAGAGGCCTCCCCACAGCGGCTGCCACAAGAGGAGCGCACCGCCCAGCGTCAGGATCGCCGCGCCGAGGGCGAGGCCCACGCGGCGGATTCCCTTGCCACTCGCGCGGGCCTGCCGCTCCCGCAGCTGGCGCAGGCGCCCTTCCTTTTCCGCCACCCGCTGGGCTAGGTTGCGCCGTTGCTGTTGCTTCGCGCGCAGCGCGGTCCGCTCGGCCTCGATCGCCGCGCGCCGGCGCTCGGCCTCCGCCTGCCTTTCCTTTAGCGCGCGCAGCTCCGCCTGGTGCGCCTCCAGGGCCCGCAACGCACCGCGCAGGGCAGCCCGCTCGGCTTGGTCAACCGGACTGGGCGTCTGGCCGTATTCCCCGCCCAGCTGCGCGAGACGCGCGACCGCCTCCTGCCACCGTTCGACGGCCCGCTCGTACGCCTGCCAGTCCGCGTCGGAAACCGCGCCCCAGTCGACGGTGAAGGCGCTGCCTTCTTCCAAGGCCTCGAGCGCCTCGCGGATCGCCGAAAGCCGCCCTTCCAGTTCGGCGACGTTTTGCTCCGCGCGCGCCACGCGTTCGGCCAACTCCCGCGCCCGCTCCGCATCCCCCGGCTGGTAGGCGGCGGCGTGGCGCACCTCGGACAGGGCCTGGTCCAATTGCGCCAGATGCTCCACCGCCTCGTTCCATTCGCCCAGAGCCGCCGACGCCCGCTGGCGCCGCTCCAGAAGCACCTGGCGTTCCTGCTCGCGCGCGCGCAGGGCGTCGAGGCGACGCATGTCGGCCCGCACGCGGGCCAGGCGCTCCTCGCACGCGGCGACGGCGCGTTCCGCTGCGGCCAGCTGTTCGCGGACCGTGCGGTGCTCCTGCTCCAAACGGCGCAGGCGCGCGGCGCGCTCCTGGGCCCGCTCCCATTCCGCCGTCACCTCGCGCATCTCGCGGAGCACGGTGGCGTAGGGCGTCTGGCCGCGGTCGGTTTTCCCGATGGCGCGAATCTCCCGCTCGAGCGCCTCCACAAGCGGCGCGACCGACGTCTCGTCCCCGAAGGCGCTGAGGCCGCGCAGGTGATCGAGGAGATGGTCGGCGTGCTCCACCGGGAGCGGATGGAGGACGGCCACCTGCTCAAACAGGGTGCGGTTCAGCCCGATCTGCCCCTCCACAAAATTGCGCTCCCGCCGCTTGTCCTGGGGGTACTGGCGGGTGATGTCGGCCATCTCGGGAAGGAGGTAGAGCCGGCTCTCGTCCTTCTGCCGGTCCAGGTTGCGCTCGAGGCGGTAGACCTGGCCCAGCACCTCGTATTCCACCACCGTTCCGTAGGTCTTCGCCGTCCAGGGCTTGTACCGCTCGTACTGGGGCAGGTACTTGCGCTGCGACACGTAATCCCGCTTCAGCCCGTACAGGGCGGCAAGGAGCGCCTCGAGCAGCGTCGTCTTGCCCGCCTCGTTCGGCGCCTCGATCAGGTTGAAGCCCGGGGAAAAGGTGAAGGTGGCGTTCTCCCATTTGCCAAAGCCGCGAATGAACAGTTGGCGCACGATCATCCTCGCTCCACCAGCCTTCCGTAGGCGTGGAGGTCCAGCACGGCATGGAGTGCGTCGGTCCACAGCCGTTTTTCCCGCTCGTCCGGTGCCTCGTCGATGCGGCGCAAGGCTTCGCGCACAAAGCCGCCGATCACGGTGGGCTCCTGGGCATACTGCTGCACGTCATACGCCGGCCGCACGTCGCTCACCACATCGACGGCAAAGAAGGCGTCGGCCAGCCGCTCGCGAAGCCACCCCGTCTCCACGGACAGGGCGGGATTGACCAGGCCGACGAGGCGCAAACGGAGCAGGCTCTCGGGGTTTTCCCCCTTGATTTGGCGCCTCACGCGCTCCAGCACGGCCTCCGGGGTCTCGCACCCGGAGACGTCCACGTCCCGCACCACGTAGGCGCGGCACGAGATGGGGAGCGTCTCCAGCTTGACCCCGCGCTCGGTCAGCTCGCCGTAGAGCACCGTGCGCACCCCTTGTTCCTTCCACCCCAGCCCCTCGGGGCTGCCGGGGTAGGCGGCCAGCACGCGGCTCGGTTCGGCGGGATGGGGAATCTTTTGCCCTTTGTGGATGTGGCCCAGGGCCACGTAATCCACGCCCGTCGCCGCCAGCTCCTCCACCGTCACCGGCAGGTAGGGATCGTGCTCGCCGGCGTGCTCCGATTGCGCTAGCGACGCGTGGACGACCATGATGTGGTGCCGCGCTTCGGGCACCGGATTCGCAAAGGCGCGCACCACCGGCTCGGTCACGGCGTAGCGGTCAAACCCGTACCCGTGCACGGCGCAATCCAGCTCGGGCAGGTACACCGTTTCCCATTCCCCGCCAAACACGTGCACGTTCTCCGGCCAGTCGACGGTGCGGTAGTAGGAGTCGGGAAGGGCGGGGTCATGGTTGCCGGGCGCCACAAAGACGCGGATAGGGGCCACCATGGCGCACAACTCGCGCAAATAGGCGATGGTGCTTTTTTGCACGAGCTCATGCTCAAACCAATCGCCGGCAATGAGGATCAGGTGCGCCGCTTTTTCCTGGGCCAGCCGAAAGATGCGGGCCACCGTCTCCCGATACTCCGCGCGGCGCTGCGCGAGTCGGGACGGTGACAGGGAAAGGTGCGAAAGCGGCGCGTCGAGATGGACATCGGCGGTGTGGACAAAGCGAACGCCCAACGCGTTCCCCTCCTTCCGCGCGCACGATGGGGCGACGGCCCGCAGACGGCCGATCCCTGTCTTCCGTGACGGAGTCTAATTTCGCGAGCCCGCGCCGTTCTCCTGCCGCGTCGACAAAAGTTGCCGCAAACCGCCATGCGCGATACCCCCTTTACCTGCCGCTCCGTTGTGATACAATAGGATCCGATTCCTTTCGCCTTTCGAAAGATCAGACCGACGAAATCAGTGGGGGATGAGGGCATGCGCCGTTCGGTGGTCTTGGCCCTCGGGTTTGTGGTAACCGTGTGGGGGCTGAATGTGGTGATGGTGAAGTACCTAGTGGGCCTCTTTCCGCCGCTTGCGCTCGCCGCCACGCGCATCGCCCTGGCCGCGCTCTTGCTGGTGCCGCTGGTGTGGTGGCGGGAGGGGCTGCCGCGCCTTTCCCGCCGCACGTGGGGGCTCATCGCCGCCGCGGGCACGTCGTCGATCTTTTTGCACCAGATTTTTCTTTCCGTCGGCTTGGCCCACAGCTCCGCCGCCCACGGCGCCCTCATTCTGGGCCTCAACCCCTTGGCCACCTCCCTCTTGGCCGCGTGGTTCCTCGGCGAACGGCTCACCTGGCAGCGCCTGGCCGGCATCACCCTAGGCTTTCTTGGGGTGGCCCTCCTCGTCACCGACGGCGACCTGCGCCGCATCGGGGCCATCCAGCGGGGCGATGCGCTGATGTTCGGCGCCATGCTCACCTATGTCATCGGCACGCTTTTCGTCAAGGTCGCCACCCGGGAGGCGTCGGCCCTTGTCGTCAGCGCCTATTCCCACCTGCTCGCCGCCGGGCAATTGGGCGTGACGGCGCTTTTCGTCGACGAGCCCCCGCTCCCGCCCGCGATCGGGTGGTGGCCGATCGCCGTGCTGCTCGTCTCCGCCTGGGCGTCCACCGCCATGGGGGCCTTCCTCTGGAACTGGGCCGTCCAGCACATCGGGGCGGCGACGACGGCCATGTGGCTCAACGGGCTGCCGGCCACCAGCCTGTTCTTTTCCGCGCTCCTGCTCGACGAGGAGCTGCACGTGTGGCACGGCATCGCCTTGGCCTGCATTGTCGCCGGCGTCTCCTTGGGCGTACGCGGCGGCAAATCCCCGCATCCCGTGGTAACCCCGAATCGCGGCATCGCCGGGGACACGCGTGCGCGCTACCGCACCCCTTGACAGGCGCACGGCAAGTTTTGACAATGAGAGTGAACACCTTCCAGAGGGGGATGGGGGATGGAGTACGTCAAACTGGGGAACTCCGACCTGACCGTATCGCGCATCGGTCTCGGCACGTGGGCCATGGGCGGCTGGATGTGGGGCGGAACCGACGAGGCGCAGGCCATCGCCGCCATCCATCGGGCCCTCGACCTCGGCATCAATCTGATCGACACCGCGCCGGTGTACGGCTTTGGCCTGTCGGAAGAGATCGTGGGCAAGGCCCTGGCCGAACGCGGGCGGCGCGACGAGGTGGTGATCGCCACCAAGGTGGGGTTGGAATGGGACGACCGGCAGCGGGTGTGGCGCAACGCCACGCGGGCGCGCATCCGCCAGGAAATCGAGGACAGCCTGCGCCGCCTGCGCACCGACTACATCGACCTGTACCAGGTGCACTGGCCCGATCCCGACACGCCGATCGAGGAAACGGCGGAGGAACTGCACCGCCTCTACAAGGAAGGGAAAATCCGGGCCATCGGCGTGAGCAACTACACGCCGGAGCAGATGGAGGTGTGGCGGCAGGTGGCCCCGCTGCATTCCAACCAGCTGCAGCTCAACCTGTTCCAGGCCCATCTGCTCGACACCGCCTTCGCCTACTGCGCCGACCACGACATCGGGACGTTGACGTGGGGCACGCTGGCGCACGGGCTGTTGACAGGCAAGATCACGGCCGACACCACCTTCCCGGAAAACGACCTGCGCAGCCGCCATCCCCTATTCAAGGGTGAGCGGTCCCGCCAGTACCTGGCCGCGGTGGAGCGGCTCAAGGCCCTCGCCGCGGAATACGGAAAGACCGTCGCCCAGCTCGCCGTGCGCTGGGTTCTGGAGCAGCGCGGCGTCTCGGTCGCCCTGTGGGGCGCGCGCCGGCCCCAGCAACTGGACGAGGTGGAAGGCGCCGTCGGCTGGGCGCTGTCGGCCGAAGACTTGGCGCGCATCCGGCGCATCCTCGACGAGACGATCACCGATCCCGTGGAGCCGCGCAAGAAGCAAGGACCGCCGGCGCGGTCGGAACTGGCAGCCAAAACGGAATAACCCCCGAACGGAATGGCCCATCGTGCAGACCGGCCTCCCCGGACCTACGGGGAGGCTTTCTGTGTCGCCACGAAAACAAAACGTTCCATCAAACACGGCAGCGGCGCAGACGTGTCCTCGGACGTACGTCGATCAAAAAAATGCCCGTGGTCGTCAAAACGGTAACTTTTACCCCCAGGGTATCCCCTGGGGGCTTTCGTTTCAACCTTCACCTAGCCTTTAGGCCAGGTGCAATAACAACAAAGGCGCGTTCCGGTGCAATATCGGATGGTGCATGAAACGGTAACGGAAGGCATGTCGCGGGTGCGAAGACGGGGGCTGAATCGGGCACACGTCCTCATATCCGAATCACCCGGCATCCATCCAACAAGACCAAATACCGCTCGCGAACCGGCTGCCGCCAGATGCGCGAGGCGGCGCGCACGTACCACTCAAGCTGGACGCGGTGGCGCGCCACGAGCGCCTCGTCCGTGAGCGCGTCGATCCGGTCGGTTTTGTAGTCGAGGAGCACCAGACCGCCGTCCTCCTCGAAGAGGCAGTCGATGACGCCCTGCACGAGGACGAGGTCTCCAGCATCCGTCTCTGCGGACCGCGCCGTCCCTCTTTCCTTGAGGACATAACAGGCGCTTGCCGGCACGGCCAGCGTAAAGGGCACCTCCCGCCACACGCGCCGGGCCGCGCGCAGCCGCCGGCCAAGGGAGGTGGCGAAAAACGCGGCCAGCGCCGCCGCATCCACCCCTTCCGCCTGCTCGGCGGTCAGATGTTCGGCACGCACGAGCGCCTCCAGCTGGGCGCGAATGGCGTCCTCATCCAGCGGGCCGCTCAGGTCAAGCCGCTGCAGCACGGCGTGCACGGCGCGGCCGCGCTCGGCAGCGGACAAGGCAGGGGCGACAAACGCCGGCCGCAGGGCAAAGGCCTGCGCCAACCGGGCAGAGGGCCCTCTGCCGGGTTCCCCCGAGCCCTCTTCGCCCATCGCCTCCTCGTCGGTCGGCTCCCACGCCGCGGCGTTGAATGCTTCCTCCCCCGCTTCGGCTTGCCGTTTGAGGGCCGACACGGACAGCTTGGCCCACTGCCCTTCCGCCTCGGCATGGGGGTACCGCCATTCCAAGGCCCTCACCACCGCGTCGCGCAGCGGCGAGGTGACGGGAACGGGACGCCCCTCGGCTATCGCCGTCAGCCACGCGGCTTCCGCCTGGGATGAAGCCGACGACCCGTCGCCCAGCGCGGAAGCCGGGAGAAGGCGTACCGACCACCGCGACGGGTCGTCCTGCACGTCGGGGGGAGATGTCGGCTCCACCTGGGCCGCGCAGCGCAGGGGCGCGCCGTCGCGGTGGCGGAGGACGGCCGGCGCGATCCAGTCCAGGAAGCAGCGGGCCGCCATGCGCTCGGCAGCGGGAAGGAGCCAGTCGGACGATTCGGCGGCGCGTGCCCACCGGTCTGCCGCCTTGGCCAGGTCGCGCACGGTGCCGACGAGAATCAGCTTCTCGCGCGCCCGCGTGCAGGCAACATAGAGCAGGCGCAGCTCCTCGGCCAGGCGCTCCCGTTTGAGCCGCTGCCGGATGGCCAGCTGGGGCAGCGTCGGCCGGCGCACGCCGGCCTCCGGATCGACGTGCGCTACGCCCAAGCCCAGACGGGGATGCAGCACCACCGCCTGCCGGTCGTCCTGCTCGTTAAACCGCTTGCCCAATCCGGCCACAAACACGACGGGAAATTCCAGGCCTTTGCTCTTGTGGATGGTGAGGATGCGCACCACGTTTTCCTGTTCGCCGAGGGCCCGCGCCGCACCGAGGTCCTCCCCCTGCTCGCGAAGGGCCTCCACCATCCGCAGAAAACGGTAAAGCCCGTGGTGGCCCGCCTGGGCGAATTGGCGTGCCCGCGCGAGCAGGGCCCGCAAGTTGGCTTGGCGCTGCGGTCCGCCGGGCATCGCCCCCACGGCGTCCATATATCCGGTTTCCCGGTACAGCGTGTCGATCACGGCATCGAGGGGCCGGCGGGCGGCCAGCGTGCGCCAGCGGTCCAGATCGGCCAGCAGCGCGCGCAGCTTCTCGGCCAGCGCCGGGCGCGGGGCGTTGGACAGCGCGGCGTAGGCCTTGACCGCCTCGTAGAAGGGCCCGTCCGATTTCTGCAGGCGGATGTGGGCCAGGTCATCGGCCGAAAGCCCGACGATGGGCGAACGGAGCACGGCGGCCAGCGGAATGTCCTGGTACGGATTGTCGAGGACGGCGAGGAGGGCCAGCATCACCCGCACTTCCGTGGCATCGAAATAGCCGGTGGACAGCTCGGCATCGGCGGGAATGCCCTGGCGGTGAAACTCCTCGACCAAGAGCGGCGCCCAGGTGCGGCTTTCCCGCAGCAGCACGACAATGTCGCGGTAACAGGCCGGCCGCACGACCCGCTGTTCCTTGTCGTAGACGGAAAGCGGCGGCGCGTCCGCTTGGCCCGTCAGCGCGCGGATGGCGCGGGCGATGGCCCGCGCCTCCAGACGGGCCGCTTCCACTTCGGCAACATCCGGCTCTTCCGCTGACGCGCCTCCGTCCCCGCCCGCGCCGATGGCCTCGTTCTCCGCTGCGCCGTCACCGTCGCCCATCCCGGTTTCCGCGTCCGCCTGCCCCCCTTCCGCCCGGTCGATCAGCACCAGCTCACACGTGTAGTCGCCTCCGTCCGCCGGCGGGTAGGCGGCGCCGCACACGAGCTCCGCCCGCGCGTCGTAGGCGATCTCGCCCACCTCGTCGTCCATCAGCTGGCGGAAGAGGAAATTGGTCGCGTCCACCACCTCCCGCCGGCTGCGGAAGTTGCGCGTCAAGTCGATGCGCACCCCGCGCTCCTCCGCCGGCGTCCCCGTTTCGGGGTCATCCACCGCACAAAAGGCGCGCGATTTGGCGACGAACAGGGACGGATCGGCCTGGCGAAAGCGGTAGATGCTCTGCTTGCCGTCGCCAACCAGGAACCGGCCGTCGTCGCGCGCCACCAAGCGCAGGATGGCTTCCTGGACGCGGCTGGTGTCCTGGTACTCGTCGACGAGGACCTCGACAAAGCGCCGGCGCAAGGCCTGGGCGACGGGAGACGGCACCAGGCGATGCGGCGCTTCCGCGGGCGCGCACAGCACCTGCAGGGCGCCGTGCTCCAGGTCGGCAAAGTCGACGAGGCCCCGCTCGCGCTTGACCTGCTGGTACCGGGCGGCAAAGGCGCCCACCAGCTCGACCAGGGTGCGCACCACCGGCGCCATGGCCCGCAGGTCGGCCAGATGCACCTCGGGCGGTCGGGAACCGAACGTCTGCCGCAGCTCGTCGACGCGCTTCTTCACCCGGTCGCGTATCGCCTTGATGCGCGCCTTCCGCGCCTCGTCCACCTCGCCGCGGATCGATTTGAGGCGGGTGAAGGTCGCGTCCTCCAGGGCGGAGGCCAGCGCCTCCCACGAACGGGCGCCTTCGACGAGGCGATCGAGCAGGGCCAGGTCGGCCTGCAGCGCCTCGGCGTAGGCCGCCGGACCGCCCGGCGCTTGGGCCAGGGTCAGGGCGTAGCGGAGCGCGTCGCGCAGGCCGGCCAGCTCTGCCCGCACATGGCGCATCCACTCGCTCCACCACGCGGCCACCCGTTCGCCGTCGACCTCCTCGTATGCCCGCGCGGCCTCCTCCAGCCACGCCTCGGGCCACGGATGGCTGCGCGCAAAGGCGTGCACCCGCTTCACCAGCGCCTTGAGCGGCTCGTCGCCGCGCTCGCTCCCCAGCCAGTCGGCGAGGCAAAAGAACGGGTCGCCTTCCGGACGGCGATAGGCTTCCTCCAGCACCGCCTCCAGCGCCTCGTCCTCCAGCAAAAGGGCCTCCATGGGATCGGCGACGCGAAAGACCGGCGGGAGGCCGAGCGCGTCGGCGTGGCGCGCGACCACGTCCAGGCAAAAGGCGTGGATCGTCGTGATGGTCGCCCGCGGCAGCAGGGCCAGTTGGCGGCGCAGGTGGCGCGACGTCGGGTTGGCGGAAAGGAGCGCTTCCAGGCGCGAGGCGATGCGCTCGCGCATCTCCGCCGCGGCGGCGTTGGAAAAGGTGACCACGAGCAGGCGGTCGACGTCGACGGGCTCGGCGTCGTCGACCAGCCGCCGCACCACCCGCTCGGTGAGCACCGCCGTCTTCCCCGAGCCCGCCGCGGCCGTCACCAGCACGTTCGCGCCGCGGAGGCAAATGGCCTGCCACTGTTCATCGGTCCACGGGCTGCCCTCCGGTTTGGGGGGCACGGTGGGCATCGCCTTCCCTCCCCTCTTCGCTCATGAGCATCCAGGCCGCCTCCCCGCGCACGTCGGCCAGCGGGCGCACGCGCGGGGCGTCGATCAGGGCGTCAAACTGGCACACCGGTCGGTACGGGCAACGGGCGCACGCCCGCTCCGCCTTGAGCTGGTACGGAGAGATGGCCACCACGCCGCTGGCCAGCTCCTGCGCGAGACGCGCCGCCTTGGCCCGCACAAATCGGCGCAGGACGGCCCATTGGTCGGCGGTGAGGACGGCGTCGGTGCCGCGCCCGCTGACGGTGCCGTCCTTTTTGCGGTAGCCCGGCACGACGTCGGAGTGCCCGCTTTCCCACTGCGCATCCAGCAGGCCCGCCGCCTCCCCGTCGGCCGTCACAAACCCGCGCAGCCGGAACGCCCGCAGGCGCAGGCGGTCAACATCCGCATCGTCCTGGGCCTTGGCGCCGTCGACGAGGGGGCGATGGGGGCGGAAGAGAAACATTCCGGCGGGCACGGCCTCCTGCCCCTCCGCCTCGGCGGCGGCCAGCGCCACCTCGAGGTACAGCGGAAGCTGCAGGGCCAGGCCGTGCACCACCTGGGCCAGCGACACCGTCGCCGCCCCCGTCTTGTAGTCGATCACCCGCACGTACCGCTTGCCCCCGACATCGGCGAAATCGACGCGGTCGATGCGCCCGACCAGCTCAACCGGGGTCCCGTCGGAAAGCTGCAGGCGCAACCCCGGAAGCGCTTGGCCCGCGCCAAAGGGCGCCTCCAAGGCCATCGGACGAAAGGCGCCCCGCCGCCCCTGTTCGGCCAGGGCGGCCAGGCTGTCCGCCACCACGCGCGCCAGAGCCCGCAGCCAGTGGCCCATGCGGCGGGTGCGCAGGCGTGCAGCCACGCCCATCTCTTGGGCAGCCCGGGCCACCGCGTCCTCCGCCAGCTCCCGGCAGGCGGCGACATCCGCTGCCGCCCACCCCCCGCGGTCCCAGAGGCGCTCCACGGCAATCCGCAGGGCCGCGTGAAGGAGCGTGCCCATATCGGCGGCCTCCAACCGGGCCAGACGCCGCGGCTCGAGGCGGAGGACGTAGGCGGCGAAATGGCGGAAGGGGCAGGCGGCGAAGGTCTCGAGGCGGCTGACGCTCACCGACAGAACCGACCCGTAGAGGGCGCGACGCGTCTCTTCCGCCAGCGGTCCCTCTTCATTGCCCTGCACCGCCACGCGGGCCACCGCACGCATGCGGGGTCCCCACATGGGATGGGCCACCAACCAATTGTAGGCATCCCACCACACGGCATCGACGGGCTGCCCGGCCCGCGCCCGGCGCAGCTGCGCGGCCAGGCCGCGCAGCGCCGGCGACGGCC
>NZ_BMOF01000031.1 GCF_014646935.1 Calditerricola satsumensis
CAGTTTTGTGAAGGTGAAAGTGCACCGAATACAAGGGATTCGGACAACGAAAAAGGCTCGTTTGTCAACCTGCGCGATGCCGGCGATCCCGTGGCACTCGCCGCCGCCTACGACGAGGCGGGCGCCGACGAGCTCGTCTTCCTCGACATCTCCGCCTCCCACGAGGGGCGCGAGACGATGGTGGACGTGGTGCGGCAGACGGCGGCGCGCCTCGCCATTCCCTTCACCGTCGGCGGCGGCATCCGCACGGTGGCGGACATGACGCGCCTTCTGCGCGCCGGAGCGGACAAGGTGTCCATCAACACCTCGGCGGTGCAGAACCCCCACCTGATTGCCGAAGGGGCGCGCCTCTTCGGCAGCCAGTGCATCGTCGTGGCCATTGACGCCAAATGGAACCCCGACGCGAGACGCTGGGAGGTCTACACCCATGGCGGGCGGAAGGCGACGGGGCTTGACGCCGTCGAATGGGCCCGGCAAGCCGAGGCGCTGGGGGCGGGGGAGATCCTCCTCACCAGCATGGACGCCGACGGCAGCAAAGACGGCTATGACCTGGCCTTAACCCGCGCCGTGGCCGAGGCGGTAGGCATCCCCGTCATCGCGTCGGGCGGGGCCGGGTCGGCGGAACACATCTACGCCGTGCTGACGGAAGGGAAAGCCGACGCCGCGCTGGCCGCGTCCATCTTCCACTACGGCGAGACGTCGATCGGCGCGGTGAAGGCCTACTTGCGCGAGCGGGGGGTGCCGGTACGTGTCTGATCCCCAGCTGTCCATTCCGTGGGAGGCGCTGCGCTTTGATGAACGGGGCCTCATTCCGGTGATCGTGCAGGATGTCGCCAGCGGCGATGTCTTGATGTTCGCGTTTGCCAACCGCGACGCGCTGGTCAAGACGGTGCAGACGGGCGAAGCCCACTTCTACAGCCGCTCGCGGCAGGCGCTGTGGCGCAAGGGGGCCACGTCGGGGAACGTGCAGCGCGTCGCGCGCATCCGCTACGACTGCGACGGGGACTGCCTCCTGTACGAGGTGGAACCGCAGGGGCCGGCCTGTCACGAAGGCACGCCGTCGTGCTTCAGCGGCACGCTGTGGGCGGCCGACGCTTCCGATGCGCCGGCGCGTCCGCCGCTGGCCGTGCTGACCCTCCTCGAGCGGGTGGTTGCCCAGCGCGACCGCGAGCGGCCAGAGGGGTCCTATACGACGTACCTGTTCGAGAAGGGCTTGGACAAGATCCTGAAGAAGGTGGGCGAAGAGGCGAGCGAGGTGATCATTGCCGCCAAGAACGCATCGGCCTGCGAGCTGCGTTACGAGGCGGCCGATCTCCTCTACCACCTGCTCGTCCTCCTGCGCGCCGCCCGAATTTCCCTTGCGGCGGTGCTGGAGGAGCTGGCCGAACGGCACAAGCCGTCGTAGGGGTATGGTATACTGAAAACAGAAAACCTTGGACGGCCTGGAGGTTTCCATGCCCCACAACGTGACCCCACCCCTGCGCGCCTCGCGCGCATCGCGGCAAACCGTTGTCCCCCTGCCCCTGGGCGACGTGCCGTTCTTGTGCCGCCGCGCACGCGTCCAGCAGCGGCGGAAGGCTTACGACAAGGCCATCCGCTTGCTTGAGCGGGCGGTGCAGCTCGCGCCCGACGATGTGGACGCGTGGTATCTGTTGGCCGAGGTGCTGGCCGAGGCGGGGCGGTTTGCCGAATCCAACGAAGCGCTTTGGCGGCTCCGGGAGCTGTGCCCCGAGTGGGCCGACGTGTGGTACTTCCTCGCGTCGAACCACGCCTATCTCGGCGCCTACGAGGAGGCCGAAGCGTACGCCTTGCGCTATTTGGAGCGGGAGCCGCAGGGCGAGTACGCCGATCTGGCCCACGACTTGCTCGAGGCGGTGTACGCGGAGCTTCACCAGGCGGACGAGGGCGGCGGGCCGCCGCAGAACGGGTCGATCGTGCAGCGCCACGAGCATGCCCGCGCGCTGCTCGAGACGGGGCGGTTTCATGAGGCGCAGGCGCTCTTGGAGGACCTGGTGAAGGCCCATCCCGACTTTTTGCCGACGCGCAACAACCTGGCCTTGGCCTACTATTACACCGGGCGTCTCGAGCGGGCCGTGGCCGCCGTCGAGGCGGTGCTCGCGCAAGACCCGCACAATCTCCACGCCCTCTGCAACCTGGCCGTTTTTTGCGTCAATCTGGGCGACTGGCCGCGGCTGGTTCACCTTTCGCGGTTGCTGGTGAAGCTGATCCCCCTCCAACCGGAGGCGATGTACAAGCTGGCCACCACGCTGGGCCTGTTGGGCGAGCATGAGCGCGCGCGCGTGTTGCTCCGCAAGCTGCTCGATTGGGCGCGGATGGAAGAGGCGCCGCTCCTGCATTTCGCCGCGGTGGCGGCGTACAACACCGGCCATCCCGAAGAGGCCCGGCGCCTGTGGGAAAAGGCCGTGCGCCTGAGCGGCGATCCGGTGGCCGCCTACTACTTGCAGGTGATGGAAGAGGTGGAGGCGGGGAAGCGGGCGGCCCCCGAGGCGCTGCCGTATCAGCACCAGATCCCGCTTGAGGGTTACGAGCAGGTGGCGCTGCTTTCGCCCCAGGAGCTTCCGGAAGGGCTGCGCAACGACCCGCTGGTGCGGGCCTCCTACTTGTGGGCGCTGCGCTTTGGCGATGCGGCGACCAAGCGGCGCGCGATCGAGGCGCTGGCCCAGCTCGGCGACAGCGAAGGGGAGGCGGCCTTGCGCCAGTTTCTCCTCGACCCCGACGAGGCCGACGATCTGAAGGCCCTGGCCTTTCTCGCCTTGCTCTCGCGCGGTGGCCGCGGTTTTGCGGCGGGAGAGGGCGAGCGGCCGGGGGATGAGGGGAGCGTTCCCGGATGGCTTTCCGTTGTTGCGGGGTGGCCGCCGGCGTGGCGAAAGGTGCTGCTATCCCTGTCGGTGCAATACAACGCGGACCGCGAGAATCCGGTGTACCGCGAGGCGGTGGCCCTCTGGTGCGCCTACGTGATGGCGAAGCGCCCGGAACCGAGGCAGATTCGCAAACCCGAGGCGTGGGCGGCGGCGGTGGAGTACGTGGCGGCGCGGCGGGTGGGAAAGCCGGTTAAGCAAAGGGAGCTGGCCGCCCGCTATGGCGTTGCCCCATCGGCGGTGTCCCGCATCGCCCGCCTGTTGCGCCTTGCCCTTGCGAAGCCGTAGTCCGATTCGCTATGATCGGATTGGGAACGCTGTGAAACGGGGCCACGGCTTTCTCTTTTCGCGGCAAAATCGAAAAACATCGATCCAGGAGGCGACGGCCATGACGGACGAACGGCTGTACGATGTCATCATCGTCGGGGCCGGTCCGGCGGGCATGACCGCCGCCGTGTACGCGGCGCGGGCCAATCTGTCCACGCTGATGATTGAGCGCGGCGCCCCCGGCGGCCAGATGATGAACACCCAGGAAGTGGAAAACTACCCGGGGTTTGAGCACATCCTGGGGCCTGAGCTGTCCAACCTCATGTTTGAACACGCCAAAAAGTTTGGGGCCGAGTACGCGTACGGCGACGTCAAGCGCGTCGTGGACGAGGGGCGCGTCAAGGTGGTCGACTGCGGCGACAAGCAGTACCGCGCCAAGGCGGTGATCGTGGCCACGGGGGCCACGCCGCGCAAGCTTGGTGTGCCGGGTGAGCAGGAATTGGCGGGCCGCGGGGTGTCCTATTGCGCCGTGTGCGACGGGGCGTTTTTCAAAGGGAAGGAACTGGTGGTGGTCGGCGGCGGCGACTCGGCCGTGGAAGAGGGCGTGTTCTTGACCAACTTTGCAGCCAAGGTGACGATCGTGCACCGCCGCGACAAGCTGCGCGCCCAGCCCATCTTGCAGAAGCGGGCCTTTGACAACCCGAAGGTGGACTTCATTTGGAACCACGTGGTGGAGGAGATCCATGGGGACAACAAGGTGACCGGTGTCCGCCTCAAGCATGTGGAGACCGGCGAGACGCGCGAGTTTCCGTGCGACGGCGTGTTCATCTACATCGGGATGGAGCCCCTGTCCGATTGCGTCAAAGACCTCGGGATCACGAACGAGGCCGGCTACATCGTGACCGACGAGCGGATGCGCACGAAGGTGCCGGGAATCTTTGCCGCCGGCGACGTGCGGGAAAAGCAGCTCCGGCAAATCGTCACCGCCACCAGCGACGGCAGCATCGCCGCCATGGAGGCGTACGCGTACATCCAAAGCCTCCAAGACTGACGCGTATCGGGTGGGGGTTGAAACCCGTTACGAAAACGGTAACGATTTGTTCATGATTTGTAACAAACCCGAAACATACGCGGTGTATACTAAAGATGCGAAGTAACCCCCCTTTGTTTTTGGTAATCGCGGGCGGCCGAGCCCGCGTTTTTTGTTTGGGTTGGCTCGGGCTGCCGGTCCGTTCCTTGTGAGCCCCTTTGTTTTGGTGGTATGCTTAGGGTTGAGAGGTGACAGCGGATGCAGCGGGTGACGAACTGCGTGCTGCGGGACGGCAATCGCGTGCTCCTCTTGCGCAAACCGCGCCGCGGCTGGTGGGTGGCGCCGGGCGGGAAGATGGAGCCCGCCGAAAGCGTGACCGAAGCGGTGATCCGGGAGTACCGCGAGGAGACGGGGCTGACCCTGATCGATCCGGCGCTGCGCGGCGTGTTTACCGTCCTGATCGAAGACGGCGGGCGCGTCGTCGACGAATGGATGCTGTTTACGTTTTACGCCGAGCGCTATGAGGGCGAGCCGGTGACGGATTCGCCGGAGGGCGTTCTCGCGTGGCACGAGGTCTCGCGCATTCCGGAGCTTCCGACGGCGCCGGGCGACCAGCTGTTCTTGACGCACATCACGCAAGGCGGTGGGCTGATTACCGGCAAGTTTCGCTACACGCCGGACTACGCCTTGATCGACTGTGTCATCGACCGCCGCGAGGGGTTGTGACCGATCGCGGCGCCGCGAAGGGGGAGGGCGTATGGCGGACCGGGGCGGAAAGCAGCGGGTCAACCTGGTGATCATCACGGGGATGTCGGGTGCGGGGAAGACCGTGGCCATGCAGAGCCTCGAGGACCTCGGCTTTTTTTGTGTCGACAACCTCCCCCCCGTGCTCATTCCCAAGTTTGCCGAAGTGATTCAGCAGTCGGGGGGCCAGATCGAAAAGGTCGCCCTGGTCATCGACCTGCGGGGACGGGAATTCTTCCGGTCGCTGTTTGACGCCTTTGAGCAGCTGGCCCACATGCCGGGCGTGCGCACGTACATCCTGTTTCTGGACGCCAGCGATTCCGTGCTTGTCCAGCGGTACAAGGAGACGCGGCGACGCCATCCGATGGCCGCCGACGGCTCGGTGCTCGACGGCATTCGCCGGGAGCGCCAGCTGCTCGAGGAGCTGAAGGGGCGGGCCAACGAGGTGATCGACACGACAAACCTGCGACCGGCGCAGCTCAAGGAGCGCCTCATGCAGCGCTTCGGGCAGCTTGCCCTTAATCGGCTGACCGTTCACGTCGTGTCCTTCGGGTTTAAGTACGGCCTGCCCCTCGACGCCGATCTGGTGTTTGACGTGCGGTTCTTGCCCAATCCGCACTACATCCCGGCCTTGCGTCCCCAGACGGGGCGCGACCCGGCCGTGTACGACTATGTTTTCCAATGGAAAGAAACACAGGAGTTTGTTGACAAACTGCTCGACTTGTTGCGGTTTCTCCTTCCGTACTACGAGCGGGAGGGGAAGAACCACGTCGTGATCGGCATCGGCTGCACGGGCGGCAGGCATCGCTCCGTGGCCATCGCCGAACACGTGGCGCGCGCCTTTCGCGACGCCTACGCGGTGACGGTGACGCATCGCGACATGCAGAAAGACCATCCGACAACGCGGGGGTAAGCTGGGGCATGATACCGCATGGAGGGATTGCGCCGCGCGACAACCCGCGCGTCGTCGTCATCGGCGGCGGGACGGGACTCTCCGTGCTGCTGCGCGGGCTCAAAGAGCGTCCCGTGCACATTTCCGCCATCGTGACGGTGGCCGATGACGGCGGCAGCTCCGGGGTGCTGCGCGACGAATTGAACATGCCGCCGCCGGGGGACGTGCGCAACGTGCTCTTGGCCCTGGCCGACACGGAGCCGCTGCTGGAGCGGCTGCTCCAGTACCGCTTCACCAACGGCACGGGATTGGCCGGGCACACGGTGGGCAACCTGCTCATCGCGGCGATGAAGGAGATCGAGGGCGACTTCGTGCGCGCGGTGAAGAAACTGAGCCGCGTCCTCGCCGTGCGCGGAGACGTGTTGCCGGCGGCCAACCAGGCCATCGTCCTCAAGGCCGAGATGGAGGACGGCACCGTCGTCACCGGGGAGTCGAAAATTCCGCTCGCCGGAAAGCGCATTCGCCGCGTGTGGCTGGACCCGCCCGACGTCGCCGCCTTGCCCGAGGCCGTCGCCGCCCTGGAGCAGGCCGACGCCATCGTGCTCGGACCGGGGAGCCTCTACACCAGCCTGCTTCCCAATTTGCTCGTCCCGGGCATTGTCGACGCCATCCGGCGGTCGCCGGCGGTCAAGCTGTACATCTGCAACGTGATGACCCAGCCGGGGGAAACGGACGGATACAGCGCGGCCGACCACGTGCAGGCCCTCGTCGACCACGTCGGCGACCGGCTGTTCGACTATGTCATCGTGCACAGCGGGCGGATTCCTTCCGAGGTCGCGCAGCGCTACGCCCAAGAGGGGAAGAAGCCGGTGCGCTGCGACCGGCGGCGGCTCGAGGCCATGGGATACCGGGTGATTGTCGACGAGTTGGCCGTCTACCGCACGTATCTCCGGCACAACGCCGCCCGGCTGTCCGACCACATTCTGCGCATCGCATCGCAGCACCGCCGGGGGCAAGACGGGTAACGGGGAAAGGAGGGGGGCCGATGTCCTTTGCGCAGGAGACGAAGCGCGAGCTGACCCAGCTCGACGCGCCGCCGTGCTGCAAGAAAGCGGAGCTGGCCGCCATGGTGCGCATGAACGGGACGGTGCAGTTCGGCCAGGGGCGCTTTATCCTTGACGTGACCACGGAAAACGCGGCCATCGCCCGGCGGATCTTCACGCTGCTCAAGCAGGTCTTCGGCGTGCCGACGGAGCTCCTCGTGCGGCGCAAGATGCGCCTGAAGAAGAACAACGTCTACGTGGTGCGCATCGCCCAGCACGCGCGGGAGGTCCTCCGTGAGCTGGGGATCATGGCCGACGATGTCACCTTTGTGCGGGGGATCTCCAAGGGCCTCTTGAAGAAGAAGTGCTGCAAACGGGCCTATCTGCGCGGGGCCTTTTTGGCCGGCGGCTCGGTCAACCACCCCGAGGCGTCGTCGTACCACCTCGAGATCTTCAACGCCTATCCGGAACATTGCCAGGAGCTGGCCGCCCTGGCCAACCAGTTCCGGTTGAACGCCAAGTGCATCGAACGCAAGAAAGGGCACATCTTGTACCTGAAGGAAGGCGAGAAGATCGCCGAATTCCTCAACATCGTCGGCGCGCACCAGGCCCTCTTGTACTTCGAGGATGTTCGCATCTTCAAGGATATGCGCAACTCGGTCAACCGCGTGCAAAACTGCGAGCTGGCCAACCTGAACAAAACGGTGAACGCGGCGATGCGGCAGATCGAGAACATCCGCTACATCGAGAAGACCATCGGCCTCGATCAGTTGCCGCCCAAGCTGCGCGAAGTGGCGGAGCTGCGCTTGCAGCATCCCGACGTCAACCTCAAGGAGCTTGGCGAACTGCTGCCGGGAAAGGTGTCGAAGTCGGGCATCAACCACCGCCTGCGCAAGATCAATGAAATTGCCGAGAAATTGCGCCAGCGCGAGCAATCCGCCTCCCTGTGACGTGTCGGTCCTTTGCTATAATGGAAGTGTGCGACAGATCGGGCGTGGCCCCACACGGGGAACGCGGGAAGGGGGGAATGGACAGTGGTGCGGGAAACGGTGGTGGTGAAGCTGAAAACAGGGTTGCAAGCCCGCCCGGCGGCGCTGTTCGTGCAAGAGGCCAACCGGTACGCGGCGGACATTTACGTGGAAGTGAACGACAAACGCGTCAACGCCAAGAGCATCATGGGCATCATGAGCTTGGCCATCCGACCGGGGACGGAGATTGCGCTGATCGCCGAGGGCAGCGACGCCGAACAGGCGATCCGCAGCCTGAAGGCGCTGGTGTCGAAAGAGGAGTGAGGGGCGCGTCGGAACCGACGCCTGCCGGGTGGAAGGGGCGCGCGGCTTCTCGCAAACCGGGCCCGATCCGGCCCGGTTTTTTCGCATCAAGAATCGGCTGCCCAAAATAGGGGCAGCCGCCGGCGCGTCACGGGCCGTATCGCCCGTCTCCTATTTTGTTTTTGGCGCGTGCTCGATGACGTCATCGATGATGCCGTACGCCTTGGCCTCTTCCGCGCTCATGAAGAAATCGCGGTCGGTGTCCTTTTCAATCCGCTCCAGAGGCTGGCCGGTCCGTTCGGCGAGGATTTTGTTCAACTTCTCGCGCATGCGCAGGATGCGCTTGGCCTGGATGGCGATGTCGCTGGCTTGGCCATAGGCGCCGCCGAGGGGCTGGTGGATCATCACTTCGCTGTTGGGCAGGGCAAAGCGCTTGCCCTTTGCCCCGGCGGCCAGAAGAAAGGCGCCCATTGACGCGGCCAGGCCGACGCAGATCGTCGACACGTCGGGCTTGATGTACTGCATCGTGTCGTAGATGGCCATCCCCGCCGTGATCGACCCGCCCGGGCTGTTGATGTACAGGTAGATGTCCTTTTCCGGGTCTTCGGCAGCCAAAAACAAGAGCTGGGCGACGACGATGTTGGCCACGTTGTCGTCGATCGGCGTGCCGAGGAAGATGATGCGATCCTTCAGCAGCCGCGAGTAGATGTCGTAGGCGCGTTCGCCGCGGCTGGTTTGCTCGATGACCATGGGGACGAGCGGCATGCTGCGGTCCTCCTTTGCCGATGGGTTGCACTCCCATCTTATCACGGTGCGCCGGCGAAGCGCAAAGGAAGGGAGGAACGGGATGTGGCCCCCAGCCGCCTGTTCGTGTACGCGGTGTTGGCCCTTGCCGTGCTGATGATTTCCACCTCGCCCATCTTGGCCAAACTGTCGACGGCGCCACCGCCGGTGCTGGCGGCGTACCGGCTGGGGCTGGCCGTGCTGCTCATGCTTCCCTTTTACCCGTTGTGGGGCCGGGGGATGAGGGCGCGGCTTTCGCGGCGCGATTGGCTGTACGCCCTGCTGGCCGGCTTTTTTCTGGCCTGGCACTTCGTGGTCTGGTTTGCCTCGCTGCGCTACACCTCGGTGGCCAGTTCCACCGTGCTCGTCACGCTGCAGCCCCTCTTCTCTCTTGTCGGGGCGTACTGGCTGTTTGGGGAGCGGGTGGGACGTCGGGCCTTGGCCGGCGTGGCCTTGACCTTGGCCGGTAGCCTGCTCATCGGGTGGGGCGACGTTCGCGTCGGCGGCATGGCCTTTTGGGGGGATGTCCTCGCCTTGCTGGGCGCGGCTCTGGTGACGGCCTATTGGCTGATCGGCCAACATGTTCGGCAGCGCCTTTCTCTGTACGCCTACACGCTGCTCGTGTACGCCTCGAGCACGCTGTGGCTGGTCGGCTATGCGGTGGTCGGCGGCTATCCCTTGTTCCCGTACCCGATGCGCGAATGGGCCCTGTTTTTCTTGCTCGCCCTGCTTCCCACCCTCCTGGGACATACGCTGATGAACTGGCTGATCCGCTGGGTGTCGGCCAACGTCATCTCGATGAGCATCCTCGGCGAGCCGGTCGGGGCGGCCTTCTTGGCCTACTGGGTGTTCGGAGAGGTGCCGACGTGGACGCAATTCCTCGGCGCGGCGCTTATCCTCGGCGGCATCGCCTGGTTTCTCGCCGTGCACCGCCCCGCTTTGCCCGAACGGCGTTCAGAGGACCCGGGCGAAGGGGTTGCGGCGCGCCCCGCACGCCCCGAGCCGGGCGCGGACGGCGGGTGGCGGGAGGCCTGATGAAGAGAACCGAGGGGACGCCGCGCCGAGTGCCTTGTGTTGTAAGCCATTTCACTGTTGATCGTGTCGAATCGCAAAATGCGGGGAGCTGCGGCGCGGCGAAAGTGTCGAACGGTGTAGCTATAATTGTATAAATTTTCCGAAATCATTGAGGTATGATGGCGGTAGGAAAGGGGGGATGGAGCGGACGGTGCGCGACGCAGGAACCGTTAGAGAAGCGGCGGAACGGTGAAGGCCGGACCACACCGGCACGCCAAAAACGCGGGGAAAGGGGAGAGCACGGTGAAGAGGAGCGCGTTGGGGTACGGGAGCTTGGTCCTCCTGTTCGGGGCCTCCCTGTTGCTGGGTCCCGCTGCGTGGGGGGCGGAGGCCAAGAAGGCCGTGGAGGCGAAGCCGCAGGCGGCGACGGTCGCCATCGCCGACCACAACAAAAACAAGCTGTTTGACAACCTCGAACAGCGGCTCCAGGCGGCCCGCGACGACGAGCGGCTGCCCGTCATCGTCCTGTTCGGCGAAGCGGACACGGCCCGCCATCTCGAGGAGCTGAAGCGGCACGTCGGACCGTTTTCCGTCAAGCACGCCTATGGGGCGCTGTCCGGCTTTGCCGCGGAACTGACGAAGCGGCAGATTGAGCTGGCGGCCAAACTGCCCTTCATCAAGCAGATCGAGTACGACGAGCCCGTCTATGCCGCAATGCAGACGGCGTCGAGTTGGTACGGGACGACGAAGGCGCGCCAGGACTTCGGCGTGGACGGCAACCGTGACGGCAACCCGTTGAGCTATTCCAAGAACGACGTCGTCGTCGCCGTCATCGACACGGGAATCGACGCCGGACACGTCGACCTTGACGGCGGCAAGGTGATCGGATGGAAGGATTTCGTCAACAACCGGACCGCCCCGTATGATGACAACGGGCACGGGACGCACGTGGCCGGGATCATCGCCGGCGAGGGACAAGCCGACTCTCGCTACAAAGGGGTGGTCCCCGGCGCGGCGCTGGTGGGGGTGAAGGTGCTGAACGCCAGCGGCAGCGGCTCGATGAGCACGGTGACGGCCGCCATCGACTGGTGCATCCAGAACAAGGACGTCTACGGCATTCGCGTCCTCAACCTGAGCCTCGGCACGAGCGGCAGCTCGGACGGGACCGACGCGACGTCCTAGGCCGTCAACCGCGCCCACGACGCCGGGCTGGTGGTGGCCGTGGCGGCGGGCAACAGCGGACCGGCGCGCTACACCGTCGGCTCGCCCGGGGCGGCGGAGAAGGCCCTCACCGTGGGGGCGATGGGCGATCCCGGCGAGCTGGGGTACTTCCTGGCCGACTTCTCGAGCCGCGGCTACACGGCGGACGGCCGCATCAAACCGGACATCGCCGCACCGGGCTACAACATTACGGCGCCAAAAGCGAACACGAGCTCGGGCTATGTCACGTATAGCGGGACGAGCATGGCCACGCCGTTCGACTACGGGTACGGCAACCTGAACGGGTACGAAGCTGTCAAGAAGGCGGGAGGCTTTAGCGGCACGGGCCCGGCACAGCCCGCCCACCTGTATGGTTCGGGATCCCTTGGCGGCACGGGCGCCTATGACCAGTTCGCGGTGGATGTCACCGATGCGTCCAAGCCGCTGGCCATCACGCTGATCATGCCGAATTGGTCGTCGTCCACGAACCCGGATTTTGACCTCTACCTCTACAATTCCAGCGGGACGCTCGTGGCCAGGTCGGAAGGGACCAAGCGCCAGGAAACGATTCGCTACCAGCCGTCGGTCACCGGCACGTACACGATTCGCGTGTCGTCGTACACGGGCAGCGGCAGCTACTTCTTTGATGTCAGCGTTGGCGGCGGCAACCTGCGGCAGACGGTCAACCAGTAAATCGGAAACCGGTGAAAAAAGCGAGGTGGTGTCGAACCACCCCGCATCGCCTTTTCCATTCGATTGCGCCCCAGTACGAAAAAAACCGCCCATTCGTATGGGCGGTTTTACGCGTTATGTATGGTGCGCTCGGAGGGACTCGAACCCCCGCAAGACGCGGCTCCGGAGGCCGCCGCTCTATCCAACTGAGCTACGAGCGCATGCGTTCGATCTCGTGACAGTTTGCATTATAAACGATGCGGAACCAAAATGCAAGAGGGAACGCCGGCCGGGAACGCCACGTAAAATATGGAAGGGTGGGTTGGGCAGGAGAACGCGTGCGCGATGGCGAAGCCTTACCTGACGGGGGGATGCCGTGTGCAGTTGGGCTACGGCTTGGCGCAAGTCCAAAAACTGAAGTTGGCGCTGACGCCCCAGCTGCGCCAGTCGCTGGCGGTGTTGCAGCTGTCGGCCGTTGACTTGGTGGCCTTTCTCCAACAGCAAGCGGACGAAAACCCGCTCCTCAACGTTGATGCCCGTGACGAGTTGGCGTGGCTCGGAGACGAAGAGCGGCGTGCCGAAGCGCGAGGGGAACCGACCGAGGACGATGCTGTCGACTGGGCGGCGTATCTCGAGGATCCTGGCTTTCGGGAATCGGCGGCGGCGTGGTCCGAAGACGAGGATCCCTTGGCGCGGGCGACTCGCAGCGACAAGACGCTGTTTTCCGTTCTGGCGGAGCAGTTGCGCTATGCCTCGGTTTCCGAACCGGTGCGTCGCGCGGCGCTGTTTCTCGCCGGCAACCTGACCGATGCCGGCTATTTGGACGTGTCGCTTGAGGAAGCGGCCGCAGCGTCCGGGACGGACGTGGTCACCATGCGGCAGGCCCTTGACGTGCTGCAAAGCCTCGATCCCCCCGGCGTGGGGGCGCGCGATCTGCGCGAATGCCTGCTCTTGCAGCTGGCACGCCTCGAGCCGCGTGACGCCTTGGCCGAAGCCATCGTGCGCGACCACCTCGAGGATTTGGCTGCGCACCGGCTGGGGCGCATTGCCGCCGCCCTCGGCGTGCACGAGTCCGACGTGCAGCGCGCCGTCGATCGCATTCGCGCCCTGAACCCCAAACCGGGTCTGGCCTATGCATCTGACGATGTTCGCTACATTGTTCCCGACGTGTTTGTCGAGCGCGTCTCCGGCGAGTACGTGGTCATCCTCAACGATCGCATTCTCCCCCGGATCACGATCAATGCCGCGTATCGCCGGCTGCTGTCCGATTCGGCCGATCGCGACGCGCGCCGCTATGTGGAAGAGCGGCTGAACGCCGCGCTGTGGGTGGTGCGCAGCGTGGAGCAGCGCCGCCTGACGCTCTTTCGCGTCACCCAGGCCATCGTGCAGCGACAGCGCGACTTCCTGGATTACGGCATTGCCCGTTTGAAACCGCTTACACTTCGGGACATCGCCGAAATGACCGGCTTGCACGAGTCGACGGTCAGCCGCGCGACGGCTAACAAGTACGTGCAGACGCCGCGCGGACTGTTCGCCTTCAAGTTTTTCTTTGGCGGCGGGGTGGAAACGGCAAGCGGCGCGGCGTCGGCCGAAAGCGTGAAGGCGCGCATCCGGGCGCTCATCGAGGGGGAAGACAAGAAGCGGCCCCTGTCCGATCAGAAGCTGGCCGACTTGCTGGCGCAGGAGGGCATCGCCATCGCCCGCCGCACCGTGGCCAAGTACCGGGAGGAGCTGGGCATCCCGCCGTCTTCCAAGCGCCGGCGCTATGACTGACGCGCGTGTACCCGCATGAGGGAGACTTGACGCCCATCCGGTCTCAACCCTATGATGATAACGAAAGCGGCAGGGTTCCTGCGCGTTTTCTTTTCGCTGTAGTGGGACAACATAAACCTACGAGGGACAAATAACGTCCCAAATGCGGGTGAGTTGCGATGACGGCCGACATGCAGCGGCTTGCCAAACTGGTTCCCGACCTCGTCGCCGTTCTGGGCCTTCGCTACCGCATCTTGCGGCAGATCCAGCTGGCGCAGCCGGTCGGGCGCCGCTCCCTCGCCGCCTGTCTCGGCATGACCGAGCGCACCCTGCGCGCCGAGGTGGAGTTCCTGCGCGATCAGGGGCTGCTGGCCTTCTCACCCGCCGGCATGTCGCTGACCGCGGAGGGGGAGGCGCTGGTCGAGGCGCTCGAGGACGCGGTGCGCCAGTGGTTGGGCCTCACGGAGTTGGAAACGCGCCTGGCCGCGCGGCTTCGCATCGAGCGGGCGGTCGTCGTTCCGGGGGATGCCGACCGGTCGCCGATGGTGAAGCGGGAGATGGGCAAGGTGGCCGCCGACTGGTTGCGCCGCCATGCGCGCGAGGGGGACATCATCGCCGTGGCCGGGGGCACGACGGTGGCGGCCGTCGCCGAGATGCTGGCGCCTGCCCCCGTGTTTCGCAGCGTGCGCTTTGTTCCGGCGCGCGGGGGGCTGGGCGAACAGGTCGAGCACCAGGCCAACACCATCGCCTCGCGCATGGCGCAAAAAACGGGCGGGCAGTACCGCCTCCTGCACGTGCCGGACACGCTGAGCGAAGAGGCGTACCTGTCGCTGTCCGCCGAGCCGCACATCAAAGCGGTGCTCGACGAGGTGCGCCAGGCGCGCATCGTGGTGCACGGCATTGGCGACGCCTTCACCATGGCCCGTCGGAGGGGGGCCGACGCGGAGACCCTCGAGCGGCTGCGGCAAACCGGGGCGGTGGCCGAGGCCTTCGGGTACTATTTTGACCGCGACGGACGCGTCGTGTTCGCCATGCGCACCCTCGGCCTGCGCATCGAAGACGTGGCCAAGGCCGATCGGGTGATCGGCATCGCCGGCGGCGCAAGCAAGGGGCCGGCCATCGCCGCGCTGGCCCGAAACGGCGTGCCCCACGTTCTCATCACCGACGAAGGCGCGGCGCGCGCCATTCTGGAGGCGTGAGGCCGCGTCCCGGCGCGTTGGGATGGGGGGAGGCCCGCGCTGCGTGGAAAGGGCAATCCAGAAGATACCATTCCGAAAGAAACAATGTGAAATCCGAAAGAAACAATGTGAAATCCTGTGTATGGAAACCGTATGGTAGGAGGAGGATGAACCATGGTCCGGATTGGCATCAACGGGTTTGGCCGCATTGGCCGTAACGTCTTTCGCGCGGCGCTGCGCCGCGACGACGTGGAGGTGGTGGCCGTCAACGACCTGACCGACGCGAAGACGCTGGCCCACCTCTTGAAGTACGACTCCGTCCACGGCACCCTCGACGCCGAGGTGGAGGCCCGCGACGGCGTGCTCGTCGTGAACGGCAAGGAGGTGCGCGTCAGCGCCGAGCGCGACCCGGCCAACCTGCGCTGGGGTGAATGGGGCGTCGACATCGTTGTCGAGTCGACGGGGCGCTTCACGAACCGGGAAGACGCGGCCAAGCACCTGGCCGGCGGGGCGAAGAAGGTGATCATCTCCGCGCCGGCCAAGAACGACGACCTCACCATCGTCCTCGGGGTGAACGAGCACCGGTACGATCCCGAGAAGCACCACGTCATCTCCAACGCCTCGTGCACGACGAACTGCCTGGCCCCGGTGGCCAAGGTGCTGCACGAGACCTTCGGCATCCGCCGCGGCCTGATGACCACGGTGCACGCCTACACCAACGACCAGCAGATCCTCGACCTGGCGCACAAGGACCTGCGCCGGGCGCGGGCGGCGGCCCAGTCGATCATCCCGACGACGACCGGCGCGGCCAAGGCGGTGGCCCTCGTGCTGCCGGAGCTTGCGGGCAAACTGAACGGCATGGCCTTCCGCGTGCCCACGCCCAACGTCTCCGTCGTCGATCTGGTGGCCGAGCTGGAACGCCCGGTGACGGTGGAGGAAGTGAACGCGGCGCTCAAGCGGGCCGCCGAAGGGGAGCTGAAGGGCATTCTGGCCTACACCGAAGAGCCCCTCGTCTCCCGCGACTTCAACGGCAACCCGCATTCGTCCATCGTCGACGCCCTCAGCACGATGGTCATCGAGGACAGCCTGGTCAAGGTGGTGGCCTGGTACGACAACGAGTGGGGCTACTCCAACCGCGTCGTCGACCTGGCCGCCTACATCGCGCGGCGGGGCTTGTAAGGGCTGGCGACAAAACCGTACAATGAGGGCGAGCGTGTGGAGAGAGGAGAATGGCGCGAACCTTCTCCTCTTTCCTTTCTTTCGGGAGGAGGGTGTGCATGCGCAAGCTCACCGTTCGCGACGTGGATGTGAAAGGCAAGCGCGTCTTCGTGCGCGTCGATTTCAACGTGCCCCTGGAAAACGGCCAGGTGGCGGACGACACGCGCATTCGCGCGGCGCTGCCGACGATCCGCTACCTGATCGAGCAGAGGGCAAGGGTGATCCTGGCCAGCCACCTCGGCCGTCCCAAGGGCCAGGTGAAGGAGGAGCTGCGCCTCGATCCGGTGGCCCGTCGGCTTTCGGAATTGCTCGGCAAGCCGGTGAAGAAGGTGAACGAGGTGGTGGGGCCGGAGGTGGAGGCGGCCGCGGCGGCCCTGGCGCCCGGCGAGGTGCTCCTTTTGGAAAACGTGCGCTTCCATCCCGGCGAGGAGAAGAACGACCCCGCGCTGGCGGCGGCCTTGGCCCGGCTGGCTGACGTGTACGTAAACGACGCCTTCGGGGCGGCCCATCGCGCCCACGCCTCCACGGAGGGCATCGCCCGCCACCTCCCCGCCGTGGCCGGCTTTCTGATGGAGAAGGAAGTGAACACCCTCTCCGAGGTGCTGGCCAACCCGGCGCGGCCCTTTGTGGCCATCATCGGCGGGGCCAAGGTGAAAGACAAGATCGGCGTCATCGAGAACCTGCTCACCAGGGTGGACACGCTGATCCTCGGCGGCGGGCTGGCCAACACCTTCCTGCGCGCCAAGGGGCATGCCACCGGCGCGTCCCTCGTGGAGGAGGACAAGCTCGAGTTGGCCCGCGCGCTGCTCGCGCGCGCCGAGGAGAAGGGCGTGCGCCTGCTCCTGCCCGTCGACGTGGTGGTGGCCGATCGCTTCGCCCTCGACGCCGCGACCCGCGTGGTGTCCGTCGACGCCATCCCCGACGGGTGGATGGCCCTGGACATCGGGCCGGAGACGGTGGCGCGCTACCGCGAGGCCATCCGCGGCGCCCGTCTCGTTGTGTGGAACGGGCCGATGGGCGTCTTTGAGATGCCCCGCTTTGCCGAGGGGACCTTTGCCGTGGCCCGCGCCCTGGCCGACTCGAGCGCCCACACGGTGGTCGGCGGCGGCGACTCGGTGGCGGCGGTGGAGAAGGCCGGCCTGGCCGACCGCATCGGCCACATCTCCACCGGCGGCGGGGCGTCCCTCGAATTTCTGGAAGGCAAGACGCTGCCCGGCGTGGCCGCGCTGCGGGACAAGGAGTGAGGCCGGCGTGCGCGTGAGGCTGATTGCGGCCAACTGGAAGATGCACAAGACGGTGGATGAGGCCCTCGCCTTCTGGCGCGCCGTGCGCGGCCGCGTGCCGGCCGGCGTGGAGGCGGTGGTGTGCGCGCCCTTCACCGCCCTTCATCCCCTGGCCGTGGAGCGCCGGGAGGGGGACGGCGTGGCCCTCGGCGCCCAGAACCTGTTCTGGGAGGAGGCGGGGGCCTACACCGGGGAGGTGAGCCCGGTGATGCTGGCCGATCTCGGCGTCCGGTACGTCATCGTCGGCCATTCCGAGCGGCGGCAGCTCTTCGGCGAGACCGACGAGACGGTGAACAAGAAGGTGCGCGCCGCCCTGCGTCACAATCTGGTGCCCATCCTGTGCGTCGGGGAGACGCTGGAGGAGCGCGAGGCGGAACGGACGGAAGAGGTGGTGCGCCGGCAGACGGCCGCCGCCCTGGACGGTATCGCGGCCGATGACGCGGCGCGGGTGGTCATCGCCTACGAGCCTGTGTGGGCCATCGGCACGGGGCGCACGGCCACCGGCGAAGACGCCGCCCGCGTGGCGCGGACGATCCGCGGGGTGCTGGCCGACCGGTACGGGGCTGGGGTGGCCGAGCAGGCGCGCGTCCTCTACGGCGGCAGCGTGAAGCCGGCCAACCTCAGCCAATTTCTCGCCTTCCCGGAAATTGACGGGGCGCTGGTGGGCGGGGCCAGCCTCGAGGCCGACAGCTACCTCCAGCTTCTCGACGCGGCGAATCCGGCGAGAGGCGAGGCGCAAGGGAGGGATGGCGCATGACCCAGGTGCGGCCCAAGCCGCTCATCCTCATCATCCTCGACGGCTTTGCCCTGCGCGACGAGGTGCACGGCAACGCCGTGGCCCAGGCGAAGAAGCCCAACTTCGACCGCTACTGGGCCACCTATCCGCATACCACCCTTCAGGCCAGCGGCGAGGCGGTGGGCCTTCCCGCCGGGCAGATGGGCAACTCCGAGGTCGGCCACCTGAACATCGGTGCCGGCCGCATTGTCTACCAGGACCTGACGCGCATCAGCAAGGACATCCGCGAAGGGGCCTTCTTCCGCAACGAAACCTTCCTGAACGCCATCGCCCACGTCAAGCGGCGTGGCACGGCGCTGCACCTGGCCGGCCTCGTCTCCGACGGCGGTGTGCACAGCCACATCGAGCACCTCTTTGCCCTGCTGGAGCTGGCCAAGCGGGAAAACGTCGAGCGGGTTTATGTCCACGCCTTCCTCGACGGACGCGACGTGGCCCCGGACAGCGCGGTGCGGTACATCGAGCAGCTCCAAGCCAAGATCCGCGAGCTGGGCGTGGGGCAAATCGCCACCGTGCAAGGACGGTACTACGCCATGGACCGCGACCGCCGCTGGGAGCGGACGGAGAAGGCGTACCGGGCCATGGTCTACGGCGAAGGGCCCCGCTACCGCGATCCGCTGAAAGCCATTCGGGAATCCTACGAAAAGAGCGTCTACGACGAGTTCGTCATGCCCACGGTGATCGTGGATGAGGCCGGCGAACCGGTGGGGCTGGTGAAGGACGGCGACGCGATCATCTTCTTCAACTTCCGTCCCGACCGGGCCATCCAGCTGTCGCAGGCCTTCACCAACGAAGATTTCCGCGGCTTCGACCGCGGGCCGAACCGGCCGAAGGACCTCCACTTCGTCTCGATGACCCACTTCAGCGAGACGGTGAACGGCTACGTGGCCTACAAACCGACCAATCTCGACAACACCTTCGGCGAGGTCCTCGTCCAGCACGGCCTGACGCAGCTGCGCATCGCCGAGACGGAGAAGTACCCCCACGTCACGTACTTCTTCAGCGGCGGGCGCGAGGAGAAGTTCCCCGGCGAGACGCGCATCCTCATCGATTCGCCCAAGGTGCCGACCTATGACCTGAAGCCGGAGATGAGCGCATACGAGGTGACCGACGCCGTGGTGAAGGAGATCGCCGCCGAGCGCCACGACGTGATCATCCTCAACTTTGCCAACCCGGACATGGTCGGACACTCGGGCAAGATGGCGCCGACGATCAAGGCCGTCGAGGCGGTGGACGAATGCCTCGGGCGCGTCGTGGAGGCGGTGCTGGCCAAGGGCGGCGTGGCCGTCATCACTGCCGACCACGGCAACGCCGACTGGATGATCGACGAACGCGGCAACCCGGTCACCTCCCACAGCACGAACCCGGTGCCGTTCATCGTGACGAAGCCGGGGCTCGTTTTGCGCGAGGGCGGCATTCTCGCCGACATCGCCCCGACGATGCTGCACCTGCTCGGCCTGCCGCAGCCGCCGGAGATGACGGGACGGTCGCTGATCGCCGCGGAGCGCTGAGCGCTTCAGCGGCAGCATGGTCCACAAACCGGAACGTTGCGCAAAGGAGCGTGAACGCATGTCCACGATCGCCCAGATCTACGCCCGCGAGGTGCTTGACTCCCGCGGCAACCCGACGGTGGAAGTGGAGGTGCGCCTGGAAGACGGCAGCGTCGGCCGGGCCATCGTGCCCTCCGGCGCCTCGACGGGGGCCCACGAGGCCCTTGAGCTCCGCGACGGCGACGAGGCGCGCTACCTGGGCAAGGGGGTGCGCAAGGCCGTCGAGAACGTCAACGAGGTGATCGCCCCCGAGCTCCTCGGCTACGACGCCTACGACCAGGTGGGCATCGACCACCTGATGCTCGAGCTGGACGGCACGGAGAACAAGAGCAAGCTGGGCGCCAACGCCATCCTCGGCGTTTCCCTCGCCGTGGCCCGCGCCGCCGCCGATTCGGTGGGCCTGCCGCTGTACGCCTACCTGGGCGGCGTCAACGCCAAGACCCTGCCCGTGCCGATGATGAACATCCTCAACGGCGGCAAGCACGCCGACAACAACGTCGACATCCAGGAGTTCATGATCCTGCCCGTCGGCGCCGACACCTTTGCCGAGGCCCTGCGCATGGGCGCCGAGGTGTTCCATCATCTGAAGAAGGTGCTGCAGAAGAAGGGGCTCAGCACGGCCGTCGGCGACGAGGGCGGCTTTGCCCCCAACCTGTCGTCCAACGAGGAGGCGATCCAGACCCTCCTCGAGGCGATTCAGGCCGCCGGGTATGAGCCGGGCCAAGACGTTCTCCTCGCCCTCGACGTGGCCGCCACCGAGCTGTACCAGGACGGCCGCTACCACTTCGCCGGCGAGGGCGTGGTGCGCACGGCCGACGAGATGGTCGGCTGGTACCAGGAGCTGGTGGGCAAGTACCCGATCATCTCCATCGAGGACGGCCTGGCCGAGGACGACTGGGAGGGCTGGGAACAGCTGACCCGGGCCATCGGCGACCGCGTCCAGCTCGTCGGCGACGACCTGTTCGTGACGAACACGAACCGCCTGCGCCAGGGCATCGAGCGGGGCGTGGCCAACGCCATCCTGATCAAGGTAAACCAGATCGGCACGCTGACGGAAACCCTCGACGCCATCGAGATGGCCAAGCGGGCCGGCTACACGGCCATCGTCTCGCACCGCTCCGGCGAGTCGGAGGACACGACGATTGCCGACATCGCCGTGGCCACCAACGCCGGGCAGATCAAGACCGGCGCCCCGTCGCGCACCGACCGCGTGGCCAAGTACAACCAGCTGCTGCGCATCGAGGACGAGCTGTCGTACATCGGGCAGTACCCCGGCCGCGACGCCTTCTACAACCTGCGGAAGCGCCACAAGGGAGAATAATCCTGCGGGGGCGAGACGATGATCGGCGGCCTCTTCGGCGACATCCCGGAGGTCACGCCCGAGGAAGCGAAGGAGCTTCTGGCGACGGGCGGGGCGCGCTACGGCCTCCTCGACGTGCGCACGCCGGAGGAATGGGCGCGCTACCGCATACCGGGAGCGGTGCTGATTCCGCTCGATGAATTGCCGGCGCGCGCCGGCGAATTGGATAAGGGTCGCGAGTGGATCGTGCTGTGCAAGGCGGGGGTGCGCAGCGCCTATGCCTGCGCCTACCTCCGCCAACTTGGTTTTCGCGTGCGAAACCTGCAGGGCGGCATCCTGGCGTGGTGGGAAGCGTTTGGCGTCGAAACGGGATAGGCGCGCAAGGACGCCACGCCCTTTTTCTTGCGCTGGCCGTCCGGTTGTGATACAGTGACAATGATCATGGGTCGCGCGAGACGACACGACGAGGAGGAACGCCCACATGGCGATGCTGCTGAAGATCCTGCTTGTCCTGGTTTCGCTCGGGCTGATCGCCATTGTCCTGCTGCAGTCGGGCCGCAGCGCAGGGCTGTCAGGGGCCATCGCCGGCGGCGCCGAGCAACTGATGGGGAAAACGAAGGCCCGCGGTTTGGAAGCGGTGTTTGCCCGCATCACCACGGTGCTGGCCGTGCTGTTTATGGTGCTGTCGCTGACCGTGGCCTATTTTGTCCGGTAACGCTGCGCGGCCCCGGGGCCGTTTGCTCAGTTCTCCCGCGTGCCGTGCATGAATCGGGTGAAAGCCGCATAAGGTAGACGGAAGAGACCAAACAGCAAGTCGCGGCACTTGCTGTTTTTCTTTCCTTTGCGGGCGTTGGGCCGTGGGGAAGGAGGGATCCCTGTGCACGGTTGCGTGCTGATCCACGGCTTTACCGGCAGTCCGTACGAAGTGGCGCCGCTGGCCGACCATCTGGCCGCTCGCGGCGTGCGCGTGTACACCCCCGTGCTGGCCGGCCATGAGGGCTCGGGCCGCACGTTGCGCCAGGTGACCTGGCAAGATTGGATCCGCTCGGCGGAAGACGGCCTGCGCGAGGCGCTTTCGGCGTGCGACCCCGTCGATCTGGTCGGCTTTTCCATGGGCGGGCTGATCGCCGCGCACTTGGCCACGCGCTACCCGGTACGCCGGCTCGTCCTCTTAAGCGCCTGCGTCTTCTACCTCAACCCGCGGCAGCTCTTTCGCGACGTGGCGGCTGCGATCAAATCCAACTTCGGCAGCGGGTACAGCAAGGATCAGTTGCGCCGCTATGTGGACAAGGTGTCCAAGACGCCGTTGCGCGCGGTGGTCCACTTTCGTCGCTTGGTGCAGGTGTTGCGGGCCGATTTGGCCAGGGTCGAGGTGCCGACGCTGATCCTCCAGGGGGCCTGCGACGACCTCGTCGAGCCGCGCAGCGCGCAATACCTGTACGAGACCATTCCGGCCAAGGTGAAAGAGGTGCACGTTCTGCCGCGCTCCAAGCACATCCTGTGCCACGACTGCGAGAAGGACGAGGTGCTGCGCTTGGTGGAGCGGTTTTTGCTAGCGCCTCCTGCGTCCCCGTCATCCGGGAACCCGGGAGCGAACGCGTCATGAAGACGAGCCCCCGTCGCCCCGCGCCGTTCACCTTTGCCGGCGGGAAGGCGGGGCTTTTGCTCTTGCACGGGTTCACGGGTACGACAGCGGAGCTTTTGCCCCTCGGCCGCGCCCTCAACCGTCGCGGCTACACCGTCCACGCGCCGCTTCTCGCCGGCCACGGCACCACGCCGGAGGAACTGGCCCAGACAGGATGGGAAGACTGGTGGGCCAGCGCGCGCGAGGGGTACCGGACGCTGCGCGCCATGGGCTGCGACCCGATCGGCGCCGTCGGCCTGTCGATGGGCGGGCTGCTGGCGCTCGACCTCGCCGTGCACGAGGCCCTTGCGGCGGTGGCCACCTTGTGTGCCCCGGTTTACGTGCGCGACAAGCGCCTGTGGGCCACCGGGGTGCTGAAGTACCTCCGCCCCTATGCCCGGCGCGGCCGCGCGAAACCGCCGCACATCGAGCGGGAACTCTATGTGTACGAGAAGATTCCGCTTTCGTCCGTCGACAGCCTCCGCCGCTTGATGCTCCGGGTGCGCCGGCGCCTTCCCGACGTGCGTGTTCCCGTGTTCATCGCCCAAAGCGGGCAAGACGAGACGGTGGACCCGCGCAGCGCCGACGCCCTCTACGCCGAGATCGGCTCGGCGCACAAGGAGCGGGCCCTCTACCCGCACTCGACGCACATCATCACCCTCGACGTGGAAAAGGACCAGCTCTTTGCCGACCTGGCGGCGTTCTTCGCGCGGTGGATGCCGCCGGATGTCGGCGATGACGAAAACAGCCGCAGGAGTTGAGGAGCGTGGGGAAACCGATCACCGAAGACGCCGTGCTGCAGTTCATGCGCGAAGACGCCTACAAGCCGCTGACGGTGCAAGAACTGGAGGCGGCCTTCGGCATCACCACGGCTAAAGAGTTCACCGCCTTTGTGAAGCTTTTAAACCGCCTCGAAGACGAGGGGAAAGTGGTGCGCACCCGCACCAACCGCTACGGCGTGCCGGAGCGGATGAACCTGGTGCGCGGGCGGCTCGAGGCCCACGCCAAGGGTTTCGCCTTCGTCATTCCCGACGAGCCGGGCGAGCCGGACATCTACGTGCACCCCAACGACGTGGGCGGTGCCATGCACGGCGACAAGGTGCTCGTGCGCATCGAGAAGCGCACCGGCGCGCAGCGCGCCGAAGGGGTCGTCGTGCGCGTTTTGCAGCGGGCCAACACCGACATCGTCGGCACGTACGTCGACAAGGAGACCTACGGCCTGGTCATCCCCGACGACCGCCGGCTGACGGCCCACGTGTACATTCCGAAGGAGAAATCGCGCGGCGCCGTCGAGGGGCACAAGGTGGTCGTTCGCATCACCCGCTATCCCGACGCCACGAGCGATCCGGAAGGGGAAGTGCGCGAGATCCTCGGCCACAAGAACGACCCCGGCGTCGACATCCTGTCCATCATCCGCCGTTACGACCTGCCCGAGGCCTTCCCGGAAGAGGTGCTCGAAGAAGCAGAGGCCATTCCCGACACGATCGACCCCAAGGAGCTGGAAGGGCGGCGCGACCTGCGCGACAAGAAGATGGTCACCATCGACGGGGCCGACGCCAAGGACCTCGACGACGCCGTGTCGGTGGAACGCCTGCCCAACGGCAACTACCTCCTCGGCGTGCACATCGCCGACGTCAGCTACTACGTCAAGGAAGGTTCGGCCCTCGACCGGGAGGCGTACCGGCGGGGGACAAGCGTCTACCTCGTCGACCGGGTCATCCCCATGCTTCCGCACCGCCTGTCCAACGGGATCTGCAGCCTCAACCCGCGCGTCGACCGGCTGACCATCTCCTGCGAGATGGAGATCGACGCCGAGACGGCCGAGGTGGTGCGCTACGAGATCTTCCCCAGCGTCATCCGCACCAACGAGCGGATGACCTACGACGCGGTGCGCCGCATCCTCGTCGACAACGACCCGGAGCTCATCGAGCGCTACGAGTACCTTGTCGACGACTTCCGCCTGATGGAAGAGATGGCCCGCAAGCTGCGCCAGAAGCGGATGGAACGCGGGGCCATCGATTTCGACTTCCAGGAGGCCAAGATCCTCGTCGACGAGCAGGGCAAGCCGATCGACGTCCAGGTGCGGCCGCGGACCATCGCCGAACAGATCATCGAGGAGTTCATGCTCAAGGCCAACGAGACGGTGGCCGAACACTTCTACTGGCTGCGCGTGCCGTTCATCTACCGCGTCCACGAGGATCCGGACCCTGAGAAGATGCAGGCCTTCCTCGAGTTCGTCTCCACTCTCGGGTACGTCGTGCGCGGCAAGGCGGACAAGATTCACCCGCGCGCCCTGCAGCAGCTCCTCGAGGCGGTGAAGGGCACGCCCGAGGAGCAGGTGATCAGCACCGTCATGCTGCGCTCGATGAAGCAGGCCCGCTACGAGGCGGAGTGTCGCGGCCACTTCGGCCTGTCGACGCCGTATTACACCCACTTCACCTCGCCCATTCGCCGCTACCCGGACCTGATCGTTCACCGCATGATCCGCCGTATGTGGGAGAAGGGCGGCGTGGCGCCCGAGGAAGAGGAGGCGCTGCACGAGCGCATGCGCCAGATCGCCGAGCATTCCTCGGAGCGGGAGCGCATCGCCGTCGACGCCGAGCGGGAGACGGAAGACCTGAAGAAGGCCGAGTACATGCTCGAGCGCATCGGCGAGGAATTCGACGCCGTGGTCAGCTCGGTCACCTCCTTCGGCCTTTTCGTGCGCCTGCCCAACACCATCGAGGGGCTGGTACACATCAGCTACCTGACCGACGACTACTACCACTTCCATGAGAAGCACCTCGCCCTCGTCGGCGAACGCACCGGAAATGTTTTCCGTATCGGTGACGCCGTGCGCGTGCGCGTGCTCAACGTCAACGTGGACGAGCACACCATTGACTTCGAGCTGGTGGGCATGGAGCGGCCGGCCTGGGTGAAGAAGAAGGCGCCACGGGTGATCGATGCCACCGCCCATGACGCGGGTCGGCGCGGCAAGAAGAAGGGCAAGAACGGACGGCGCGACTACGCTCCCGCGCCGCCGAAGAAGGCAAAGGCGAAAGGGAAGGGGAAGACCAAGAAGAAGAAGGCCGGCGCGAAGAAGAAGGCCAGGAAGGCGAAGAAGAGGCGGTGAGGGTTGCGTTTTGGGAAGGCGGCACAGAAGGCCGCGCCTGCACGGAGAAGAGACGATCGGTTCCCGAGCCCGCGAAGGCGCGGGCGTTTTTGTTTGGTCAGGAAATTTGCAGGTGCGGAAAATCTGGACAGTCGCGGGGACAAAGGATTAAGATAGAATCGGTAGGGGATGAAAAAAGAGGATCAGCGGTTTCGGAGTCAGGAGACGCGCGAAGGGGGTGGGACAATGCGGGGTTTTTTGTCTTGTTGCGAGGAGGCAGTGCGGGAATGTTTAAAAAGGTGATGTTGTCCTTTCTTACAGCCTTTCTTGTGCTCTTGGGATACATTTTCTGGGAAACCAATCGCGTTGTGGTCGTGCACGATACGCTCGCCTTTACCGATCTCCCCGCCGGTTTTGACGGATTTCGCATTTTGCACATCACCGACGTTCATGCGAAAACGTTTGGGGAAAACCAATCGCGCTTGCTTGCCAAGCTAAAAGGGGAAAACGTCGATCTCATTGTGCTGACGGGCGATTACATGGATCGTCATTCCGAGAAGGATCAGGTCGCACCCACCCTGGATTTGATCAAAGGCTTGCGAGCGTTGTTTCCTCAGGCTCCCGTTTATTTTGTGACCGGCAATGCGGATGTGCACGACCAGAACGATCGTCTCGTTTCAGCCATGCAGCAGGCGGGGGCGATCTTTTTAGAGGGCGGGCATCCTCGCCATCCCTATGCGTTGAAACGGGGGAACGATCGCATCTGGATCGGAACGGCAAGCTATACGGAAGAAGAATTTAAAACGTTTGGCATAGAAAAGGAAGATTTTTATATTGTTCTTACCCATTTTCCATGGGAAGCGAACATTGAGGAGAAAAATCGAGAAGCCGAGAAGCGATATGAAGAAGCGATGGCCAGTGGGGCAGATCCTCGTCAGGTCAAGAAGATCGTGTACGTCGACGCCGATCTCATCTTCGCCGGGCATACCCATGGCGGGCAGATTCGTCTCCCCTTCATTGGCGCCCTGTACGCCCCGGAAGTCGAACAGAAGGGTGTGGATATTGAGTTGTACGAGAAGGAATCTAAAACGAAATCTTTTATTGATAAATTAAGAGCAGAAGGCTTTTTCCCGAAATATTCGAAGGGCATTTACCGAGAAAACGGACGGGTCCTGTACATCAGCGGCGGTCTGGGTGTCGGCGGAGACTTTCCGCTCCTGCGCTTTCGATTTTTGAATCCTCCCGAGGTCAATCTTGTGGAATTGAAACGCGCTCGCGAACTCCCAGAACGAGAGGGCAAGAGTAATCGAATCGCCGACTCTTGAGAAACACGTGTGCTCAAATACGTGCCAAGGTACAAAAAAGGAGTATTTTAGAAAGCATTGCACCTGAACATTTGAAAATTGGCGAGCTGTGGGCGGAGTCGCCAATCCGTTTACCTAAGTGAGCTGACCGTGGTCGGTATCTGAGTTGAGTCCGTATTCTTGTGTAAAAAGGACTCTCTGAAAAAAGTCAGAGAGCCATT
>NZ_BMOF01000032.1 GCF_014646935.1 Calditerricola satsumensis
GCCGCCATTCGCGCAGGCGCAGGGCCAGCGCCTCCAGGCGGTCCAGGGCGCGCTCGGCCGCAGGAAGGGCGGAAAGGCGGGCCAGAACCGCCTGCCACTGCGCCTGCTCCGCCTCCACCGCGCGCCACGCCTCGCGGGCCGCCTGCAGCCGGGCAAGGCGCTCCAGGCGCGCTTCCGCCTGCGCCCCCGCCGCCTCCGAACGCGTAAGGGCGGCGCGGTACGCCGGGAGCACGTCATAGGGCTTCAGCTCGGCGCGAAGCCGTTCGATCTCCTGTTCGTGGTGGCGGATCGCTTGCCCGAGGGCCTGCACGTCGCGCTGCGTGTCGCGGATGGCCGCGTCGATGATGTGCGCCCCGCTGAGGAGGCCCAGCACCTTGGCCCGCACCGCTGCCCGCTCGCCGAGCAAAAAGGGCGGGTCAAGCTGCATCGCGAGGTGGACGAGGGTCTCCAGGTCCTCGTCCAACACGAGGGGGCGGAGGCCGTGGGCTTCGAGGACCGCATCAGGCACGCCGGTGCCAAAGCCTTCAAACACCTGCTCGCGGCCGTCCGGCGTGCGCACCCGATACCGGTTGCGCGCCGCCGTGCGCTCGCGCACGATGACGGTGCCGTCATCGAAGCACACCGTCACCCGGCAGGAATCGGCACCCGCGCGCACGAAGTCGCTCCCCCGCGGCTGGTTGAAGAGCGCCCAGCGCAAGGCGCGGACGATGGCGCTCTTGCCGCTGTCCGACGGCCCGACGATGACGTTCAGTCCGGGGGAGAACTCCAGTTCGCTGCGCTCATGGGATTGAAAGTTTTCGATCACCACGCGGCGAATGGCCTTCTTCACGGCGCATGCTCCCCTTTCGCCAGCCGCTCCTGGGCCGCGGCAAGGCGGCGCAGCGCCTCCTCGCGCACGGCGTCGGGCACCTGGGTCAGCCCGGCAAGGCGGTCGAGAATCTGGGCCAGCTCCAGCGTTTGAAAGTCCGCCGCCTCACGAACCTGCTGGACAAAACGGTTCAGCTTCTCTTCGCGGTAGGCGGCCTGCTCCACGTAGTGGCGGTCGAGCACCTCCTCGCCCGGGCGCGCGCAGGAGAGCGGGATCAATTCCACGTCGATCCCGGCGCCAAGGGTGAGCACGGCCACCTGCGGCATGCGCCGCACCTCGGCCAGCTGGTTGTTCACGCGCGACAAGGCCCCGGGGTTGACGATCCACTTCCCCTCCCGCTTGCGGGCGCCAAAGCCGGCGTGGTAGTGGCCGGTCAGGAGCACGTCGGGCGCATCGGGCCCCCACAGCGTGTCGAGGAGGGTGTAAGGCACGCCGCCGGGGAGGGGCTTGTCCGTCACCATGCCGTGGGCGAGGTGGACGGTGACGTCGGCGTTGCGCGGAAGGGGCGGCCGGTAGTCGAGGGCGGCGTCGCGGCGGTCAATGTCGTAATGAAACGGCTGGCCCGTCAGCTGCACGGTGATGCCGCCCACATCCAGGCGCACCGGCTCACCCGGGTGCAGGAGGCGCACCGTCCCGAAGGCGTCGAGGAGGCCGAGCATGGTCCGGCCCACCGTCTCCGGGTTGTGGCCGTAGACGTCGTGGTTGCCGGCTACGGCGTAGATGGGCGCCGGCGCGTCGCGCAGCACGGCGGCAAAGCTGCGCACCACCGCCGGGGCCAGGTCGGGACGGTCGAAGACATCGCCGCCGTGGAGGATGGCGTCGACGCGGTGGGCAGCGGCGATCTCCATCACCTCGGCCAGCTTGGCCTTCAGCGTCTCCGGAAAGTTGTCCCGCCGGTTGCGCGGCGTCGTGCCGCGAATGTGGGTGTCGGTCACAAAGAGCAGCTTCATGCGTTTTCCTCCTCGGCGAGGCGCCGCACCACGTCGCCCGCGATCCCCGGGGCAAACCCTTTCCCGATCAGGAAGCGGTACAGCTTGGCGGCATCCAGCCCCGTCGGCGTGCGGTAGCGCGGAAGGCGCCGGCGGGCCAGGGCGTAGGCCGCCTCGCGCTCGTCCTCCTCCGTCCACGCCGCCAAGGCCGCGTCGACCGTCTCCGCCGCCACGCCCCGCTGGAGCAGTTCCTGGCGCAAAAGCCGCCGGCCCCGGGGACGGCTGACCCTGCGCGCCTCCACCCACTGGCGGGCAAAGGCGGCATCGTCCAGCCAGCCCGCTTCGCGCAGGCGCCCCAACACGGCGTCGATCCGCTCGGCCGCATAGCCGCACCGCAGGAGGTAGGCGCGCACCTCCGCCTCCGCCCGCGCCCGCACGGCCAAAAAGCGCAAGGCGCGCTGCAAGACGCGGTTTTCCTCCTCTTCCGCCAGCACCGCCTGGCAGGCAGCGGGATCCAGGCGGCGGCCCTTCACCAGGCGCAGGCGCACCACCACGTCTTCGTGCACGGAAAAGGCCAGCTCGCCGTCCACATACACGTTGTACCGCTTGGGACGCCCCGGCTGGGGTTCAACGGCCGTAATCACCCCGTCCATGTGCGGACTCACCGCCTTTAGAAAAAGAAGAAAGCACCCGTTTGAGGTGCTTTCCGGAGGTCATTCCATATCCAGCGCGAACACGTCGTCGATCGGCTCCTCGTCGACCGGCGCGCTGGACACTTTGACCGGGTTGATCTTGTAGTACTCCCGGATCTTCTGCTCGATGGCGTCGGCCACCTCCGGGTGCTCCTTGAGAAACTGTTTGGCGTTTTCGCGCCCCTGGCCGAGCCGCTGGTCGCCAAACGCATACCACGCCCCGCTCTTTTGGATGATGTCCAGCTCCGCGGCCATGTCGAGGATGCTCGCCTCCCGCGAGACCCCTTCGCCGTACATGATGTCGACGTCACACTGCTTGAACGGCGGCGCCACCTTGTTCTTGACCACCTTGATGCGCGCGCGGTTCCCGACGACTTCATTGCCGTTTTTGATCGCCTCGGTCCGGCGCACTTCCAAGCGGATGCTGCTGTAAAACTTGAGGGCGCGGCCGCCGGGCGTCGTTTCGGGGTTGCCAAACAACACGCCAACCTTTTCACGGATTTGGTTGATGAAGATGGCAATCGTGCGCGACTTGGAAATCGCGCCGGCCAGTTTGCGCAGGGCCTGGGACATGAGGCGGGCCTGCAGGCCGACGTGGGCGTCGCCCATTTCGCCCTCGATTTCCGCCTTCGGTACGAGGGCGGCTACCGAGTCGACGACGATGATGTCGACGGCCCCGCTGCGGACCAGCGCCTCGGCGATCTCCAGCGCCTGTTCGCCGGTGTCGGGCTGAGAGAGGAGCAGCTCGTCGATGTTGACGCCCACCTTCTGCGCGTAGACCGGGTCGAGGGCGTGCTCGGCGTCGATGAACGCCGCCGTGCCACCGATCTTCTGGACCTCGGCGATGGCGTGGAGGGCGACCGTCGTCTTCCCCGACGACTCGTGGCCGTAAACCTCGATGATCCGCCCGCGCGGATAGCCGCCGACCCCCAAGGCGATGTCCAACCCGAGAATGCCGCTGGAAACCGTGGAGACCTGTGCCTGCGCCGCTTCCCCAAGGCGCATGATGGCCCCTTTTCCAAACTGCTTCTCGATCTGGCGCAGGGCCATCTCCAAGGCCGCACGTCGATCGGACACAACGCTCTCCCCTTTTCCCCCAATTTCCGAAAGGCGCTGCATGCCACTTCTCTTCCATCATACATGCTTTTGGGCGGATTGCCAAGAGGAGAGGCGAAAAAATGTTCGCCTCAGCCCACCGGCGCCTGCGCGCGCTTGCCCTTCTTCCCCGTTTTGCGCGCCCCGTTTTCGCCCGTCCGACCCTCACGCGGCTTGGCCGGCTCCACGTTCACCCGCCGCCCGTTGATGCGCGCGTTGCGCAGCGCCTCGTACACGAAGGGCGCCACGTCGGCGGGCACCTCGACAAAGGCGAAGGACTCGAAGAGGTCGATCCGGCCAATCGCCCGCGCCGGGATGCCGGCCTGCTCGGCGATCACATCGGCCACCTCGCGCGGGCCGAGCCCGGCGCTACGGCCGACGTTGAGGAAGAAGCGCACCATGCCGTCGCGGGCGCCGGTGTCGCCAAAGTTGTACTCCTCGTCCTCTGCCTCGCCCGGCCCGAAGGCCAGCTTCAGGGCGGCGGCGGCCAGGTCGGCCAGGTCACCGCCGTCGTCCACCCACTGCTGCACGAAGGCGCGATAGAGGTCGAGGTCCTTCTTCTCCAACTGGGCCGTCAGTTGCGCCGTCCAGTACTGGATCTGCCGGTCGCCCAGCTCACTGACCGTGGGCACCTCGCGCGGTTCGATCGACACCTTGACCACGCGCTCGATGTGTTGCAGCTGCTTCATCTCCCGCGGCGTCACGAGCGTGATGGCCATCCCCGTCTTGCCGGCCCGTCCGGTGCGCCCGATGCGGTGCACGTAGCTTTCCGGATCTTGCGGGATGTCGTAGTTGATCACGTGGGTGACGTTCTCCACGTCGATGCCGCGGGCGGCCACGTCGGTGGCAACGAGCAGCTCCAGCTCCCCGCTGCGGAAGGCGTCCATCACCTTGTTGCGTTGCGATTGGTTCAGGTCGCCGTGCAGCGCGTCGGCGCTGTAGCCGCGCGTCTGCAGGGCCTGGGCCAGCTCGGCGGCGCCCTTCTTCGTGCGGCAGAAGAGGATGCCGCGCTCGACCTCCTCGGCGTCCAGGATGCGGCACAGCACGTCGAGCTTCTGGCTCTCCAGGGCGCGATAGTACACCTGCGTCACCGTCGGCGCGGCCACCGTGCCGCGGGAGATGGCCACCGTCTCCGGCCGGTTCATGTACTGCAGGGCCAGGCGGCGAATTTCCGGCGGCATCGTCGCCGAAAAGAGCAGCGTCTGGCGGTCCTTCGGCACCAGGCGGAGGATGGCTTCAATGTCGTCGATGAAGCCCATGTCGAGCATTTCGTCGGCCTCATCGAGCACGAAAAAGCGCACCTCGTCGAGGCGCAGCGTCTTGCGGCGCAAATGGTCGAGCACGCGCCCCGGCGTACCGATGACGATCTGCACCCCTTTTTTCATCGCCCGGATCTGGTGCTCAATCGACTGTCCGCCGTAGATGGGCAGGGCGCGCACGCCCCGCTTGTACTTGGCGATTCGGCCGATCTCCTCGGCCACCTGGATGGCCAGCTCCCGCGTCGGCGTCAGCACGATGGCCTGCACGTGCGGCGCGGGGGTGACCCGTTCGACGATGGGAATGCCGAACGCCGCCGTCTTCCCCGTTCCCGTCTGGGCCTGGCCGATCACATCGCGGCCGTCAAGAACGAGGGGGATGCACGCCGCCTGGATCGGCGACGGTTCTTCGAAGCCCATGTCGGCAAGGGCATCGAGAATCTCTTGGGAAATCCCGAGTTGCGCAAAGTCTGCCATTCGTCTCGCTCACCTTTCGTTCTTCTTCGCCTCTCGCGATTTCGTTCGCGTTCGCTGCCACTCGAGGTGGCGTCGCGGTTTTGCTTGGCACAAGAGGGTTATTGGCCATCGCCCAGCGCCCGCCACAGCCAAAACAGGGCGTGCTTGGCCGCCCGCAGGCGAATCGCCTCGCGATCGCCAGCGAGCTGCAACGCTTCGGTCCGCACCGTGCCGTCCGGCAGCGCCAGGCCCAGGTGCACCTCGCCCACCGGCTTGCCTTCGGCCGGATCGGGCCCGGCCACGCCGGTCACCGCCAGGCCCACCTGGGCGTCGAGGGCGCGCCGAACGCCCGCGGCCATCTCCCGCGCGCAAGCGGGGCTGATCGTCCCATGGGCGGCGAGGGTTTCGTCCGACACCCCCAGGAGGCGCCGTTTGGCCTCCGGCGCGTAGGCCACGATGCCGCCGGCAAACACGCGGGAGGCGCCGGGCACGCCCGTGACAAGCTCGGCGATCAAGCCGCCGGTACAGCTTTCGGCGACGGCCAGACGCCACCCGCGCGCGGCCAGCCGGCGCACGACGACAACGGGCAGGCGGTCGTCGTCCGATCCATAGTAGTGGTGCCCCAGGCGGGCGAGGATGGCTTCTTTCACCGGGCCGATGAGCGCGCGCGCCTCCTCGCGAGACGGCGCCTTTGCCGTCAGCCGCAGCGTCACCTCGCCGTCCTCCACGAGGGGCGCCACCGTCGGGTTGGTCTGGGCATCAAGCAGGTCGGCCACCTTCTCGGCCAGGGCCGCCTCGCCGATGCCAAAAAAGCGCAGCACCTCCGAGTGCACGACGGCGCGCGTCGGCGCGAAGGCCTCCAGCACCGGGCGCAGGTGCCGTTCCACCATCGGCACCAGCTCGCGCGGGGGGGCCGGCAGAAGGACGTACAGCTTGCCGCCGGAGCAGACGGCCATCCCCGGGGCCAGCCCGCTCTCGTTGGGCAGCACGCTTGCCCCCTTCAACACGAGGGCCTGTTTGCGGTTGTTCTCCGTCATCAACAGGCCCCGCTGCCGGAAAAAGGCCTCGATCCTCGCCAGGGACGGGCCGTGCACCTCGAGGGGCAGACCGAGAAAGTCGGCTACTGTTTCCTTGGTCAGGTCATCCGGTGTCGGGCCCAGCCCTCCGGTGAGGATGACGATGTCGGCGCGGCGGCTGGCGATTTCCAAGCAGGTGCGCAGCCGCGCGGCGTTGTCGCCGACGGCGGTGTGCACGTACACGTCAATCCCCCACTCGGCCAGCTTGCGCGACAGAAACTGGGCGTTCGTGTTGCAAATCTGTCCCAGAAGCAGTTCGGATCCCACAGCCACAATCTCTGCGTTCATCGCTCGCCTCCAAAAACGAAAGCGTAGGCCGCCTTCTTCCTACCCGCGTAGGCGCCGCCTACCGCTATCGGCTCAGCTGAATCACGTGTTTGTTTTTCACGAAATAGTCGATCCCGGAGAGGATCGTCATCGCCATGGCGACCCAAATGACCAACGTGTCAAAGGGGAACCCAATGGAACGGAAGGGGAAGTTGTTCATGATGAGGGCCACAATGGCCACGATTTGCGTCCAGGTCTTGGCCTTCCCGAGGGAGCTGGCGGCGATGACACGCCCTTCTGCCGCGGCCACGAGGCGCAGCCCCGTGACGGCAAACTCCCGGCTGATGATCACCACCGCCACCCACGCATCGAGGCGCTGCAGTTCAACGAGGGAGATCAGCGCGGCGGAGACCAGCAGCTTGTCGGCCAAGGGGTCGAGAAACTTCCCCAGGTTGGTGACCAGCTTCCTTTTCCGCGCGATGTACCCGTCGAGCCCGTCGGTGATCGCGGCGACGATGAACACGCCGGCCGCAATCAGCTCGCTGACCGACGTGCTCATGCCCCCGATGGTCAGCGCGCCGAAGTCAAAGCGCACGAGGATGAACAACATGACGACCGGCACAAGGAAGATGCGCGCCAGCGTGATGGCGTTCGGCAGGTTCACGCGCACGCCACTCCTGTCAGATCGTAATCATGGGCATGGGTGATGCGCACGGGAACGATCCGTCCCGGTTCGCCGCGGTAGCCGGTGACGAACACCTCGCCGTCGATTTCCGGGGCGTCGTATTGCGTACGGCCGATATAGACGTCACTCTGGCCGTCGTAGCGCTCGATGAGGACGGGCAGCTCCTTCCCGATGAAGCGCTGGGAGCGCCGGGCGGCCACCTCGCGCTGAATCTCCATCAGCGTACTCGCGCGGCGCTCCTTCGTCTCCTCGTCGATCTGGTCCGGAAGGCGCGCCGCGGGGGTGCCTTCCTCCTGCGAATACGTGAACACGCCGAGGCGGTCGAACTCGATCTCCCGCACGAAGGCGCACAGGCGTTCAAACTCTTCCTCCGTCTCGCCCGGGAAGCCGACGATGATCGACGTGCGCAGGGCCACGTCGGGAATGCGGTCGCGGATCTTGGCGATCAGCTCCCGGATGTCGCGCTGGCGCCCGGGGCGGAGCATCCGCTTCAGGATCCGGTCTTCGCTGTGCTGCAGCGGCATGTCGATGTACTTGCACACCTTGGGGTTGGTGGCGATCACCTCGAGCAGCTCGTCGGTAAAGGCGCCCGGATACATGTAGTGGAGCCGGATCCACTCGATGCCGTCCACCTCGGCCACGCGATGGATAAGCTCGGGCAGGGCGTGGCGACCGTAGCGGTCCACCCCGTAATTCGTGAGGTCCTGGGCGATCAGGCACAGCTCCTTGACGCCCTGTTCGGCCAAGAGGCGCGCCTCCTCCACGATCGACTCGAAGGAACGGCTGCGAAAAGGTCCGCGCAGCTGGGGAATGATGCAGAAGGTGCAGCGGTTGTCGCACCCTTCGGCGATCTTCAGGTACGCCGTGGCCGTTCCCTTGGCCACGTTGCGGCGCCAGACGCGCTCATAAGAAAAGACGGGATTCCCGACCCGCACCGGTTTGTGCCCCGCCAGCGCCTCCTCGATGATGTCCGCGATTTTGTCAAAATCCCCCGTGCCGACGATGCCGTCAATCTCCGGCATCTCCTGCATCAGCGTTTCCTTGTATCGCTGGGTCAAACAGCCGGCGACGATGAGCGCCTTGAGCTGTCCGGTTTCCTTGTAATCGGCAATGTCGAGGATGGTCTGGATCGACTCTTCCTTCGCGGCGTCGATAAACCCGCAGGTGTTGACGATGCACACCGTCGCCTCCGCCGGCGACGCGACGCGTTGGTAGCCCTTTTCCTCAATCAACTGGGACATGATGTCGGAGTCAACGAGGTTCTTTTCGCAACCCAGAGTCACAATCGCCACTTTTTCTGCCATGCGTGGTTCCTCCAACGCATTTCCAGTTTCCTCCCCAAAGTATACTGCAACCGTGTTCAAGGTGTCAAAAGCAAAAACCTGCACCCCGCACGGCTTCATCGGGATGCAGGTCGGTCTAAGCCGCCTTAAGGCGTCGGCGCCGTTTCGCGTTTCAGGTAAACGGTAACGGGTTGCGGCATGTCCGTCGTCGGGAGCGGCACGCCGTTGATCGTCACATCCACGCCAGGGGCGTTCCCCGGGCGCAACCGGATCGCGGCCGCGTCGGCAATCTCCCACGTCTTGCTCTGCCCGCGCGCCAGCGAAACCTCTTCGATCACCGCGCCGTTTCGGAACCGCCCGCCCGCCTCCTCCGCCTTGCGCACCTGCAGCCAGCACCGTTCGCGGGACGCCGTAACGGCAATCGTCAGCCGGTCGGCCCCCTTCACGACGTACACCCACGTCGGGCCGTCGGTCTTGACCGGCTGCAGCTGGGGCTGGGCGACCGGCTCGCTCGGCTGATCGGGCTTGTCCACCTGATCCGTTGGCGCGCTCGGCGCAACGGGCGATCCGGGTACCGTTCGCGCCGCCTGCGAATCAGACGAAGGAGGCGGTTCAATCTGCACCGTGCCGTTTTGGAAGGGGTCTTGCCCTTCCGGTGCCGTGTTCGTTCCATGCCGCCACGCCAGGACGAGCACCACCACAATCAAGGCCACAAACGCGTACAGAAGGACGCGCACCGTCCATCCGCCGGCCGCCATCGCGCGGCGCCGGCTGGCCCGCGACTGGGTGATCGTCGAAACGGGGGCGGGTTCTTCGGTTTTCGGCAAGATCGCCTCGTACTGCTGAACGATCTGGTCGGGATCCAGCCCCACCATCTCCGCGTACCGGCGAACAAAGGCGCGCGTGTAGAAATGGCCGGGCAACACGTGCAAGTCGCCGCGCTCGATCGCTTCCAGGTAGCGGCGCTGAATTTTCGTTCGCTCCTGCAGGTCCTCCAGGGTGAGCCCCTTTGCTTCCCGCGCGCGCCGCAGCATTTCCCCCAGTTCGGCCGACATACGCTCACCTCCCGGCTTCAGAAATCAAAGGCGGAAAATCCGCCTTCGATGGCTTCGTACGTGATCTCTTCGTCCGGATGGTTGCGCAGCTCGATGATGTAATCAAAGTCGTCCCATTCAAACTCGGTCTCCCGCACGAAGATGTCGGGATGTTCCACGCATTTGGTGGCGGGAAAGCGGATGATCTCGCGCACCAGCAGGTGGTGCCGCTCATTCGCGCGCAGCGTGGAAACAATGCCGTCAATCAAATAAACATGATCCGGCGAAATCTCGTCGTCGGCCAGCTGCGTTCGCACCGTCTGGCGCAACAAGGTGGACGAAATGAAGGTCCACCGCTTGTTCGCGCACACGCTGGCCGCCACGAGCGACTCGGTCTTGCCGACGCGCGGCATGCCGCGAATGCCGATCATCTGGTGGCCTTCCTTTTTAAAAATCTCCGCCAAAAAATCAACCAACAGCCCGATCTCGTCGCGCACGAAGCGAAAGGTTTTCTTGTTGTCGGAATCGCGTTCGATGTAGCGCCCGTGACGCACGGCCAACCGATCCAGGAGCGTCGGCGGGCGGAGGCGGGTTACCCGAATGTTTTCAATGTTGCGGAGGAGGCCTTCAAGGACTTTGATTTTATGGTCGTCGTCGGTGGCGAGGAGCATGCCCCGTCGCCGGTTTTCCACCCCGTTGATCGTGACGATGCTGACCCCAAGCATCCCCAGAAGGGAAGCCACATCGCCCAACAGGCCCGGGCGGTTCTTCGTGATCTCATACTCCAAATACCATTCGTTCATCGCGCCACTCCCTTCCGGCTTTCGCCTCTCCCTCTTCCTCATTCTACACGGAAGCCCTCCGGCCTGCAAAAGAATTTGCATGGGCAGCAAATTCTCGAACATAAGGAAAACCCTTCTTGACGGGCAAGAAGGGTTTGCGCATCGGTGTGTTTACGGCTTGCTGACCATCTTCACCATCAGGTTGGCCAGCGTCTTCTGCTCCTCTTCCGTTCCGGCCTCCCACAACTCCTTCAGGAGGCGCTCCTCACGGTTTTTGGGATCCACTTCGTTGGCCAGGTAATCGCCGATGTAATACGCCACGTTGGAAATGGCGTCCGTCGACATCCCCATTTTCTGCGCCTGTTCCACGCGCTGGGCGAGGAATTGCTTCCACTGATCAAAGGAGTCGAGCACCGACATGCGTTCGTCCCTCCTGGTTGCGATGGGGTTGGGTTCAGGTTTAGGGTGATCGCGGAGGGACGAAATTATGCGGCGCTTACGCCTGCCACCCCCCGCTGACGGCAATCACCTGTCCGGTGATGTACCCGGCCGCCGGCGTGGCCAAGAAGGCCACCAAGGCCGCCACGTCCTCCGGCTGCCCCAGCCGCCCGGCCGGAATCTCCTGCGCGAGGGCCTGCCGATCCGCAGGCGACAGGAACGCGTCGAGGGGCGTGTCGATGGCCCCCGGCGCCACGGCGTTCACCGTAATGCCGCTGGAGGCGAGCTCCTTGGCCAGGGCCTTCGTCATGGCGTTGAGCCCCCCTTTGACCGCCGAATAGGCCACCTCGCACGCCGCTCCGGTGAGGCCCCACACCGACGAGATGTTGATGATGCGCCCGAACCGCGCCGCCACCATCCACGGGATGACGCGCTGGCAGGCGAAAAAGGCCGCCTTGAGGTGCAGGTCGCAGAGGGCATCCCATTCCGCTTCCGTCATCTCGACGGCCAGGCCATAATGGGAGGTTCCGGCGTTGTTCACCAAGATGAGCGGACGGCCCGAGGCGGCGACGCGTTCGAAAAGCGCCTCGCGCTCGGCGCCCACGCGCAAATCGGCGCGATGGCAAAAGGCCATCGCGCCCTGGGCGCGGCACCATTCTGCAAGGGCCCGCGCCTCCTGCTCGCGGCGGTGGTAATGGATGTGCACGTTGGCCCCCTGGGCGACGAGGGCGCGAACAATGGCCTGGCCGATGCCGCCCGACGCGCCGGTTACGAGGGCCCACCGCCCGGCGAGGGGACGGTCGTGGGTCACGCCCGCCCCTCCTTCGCGGCTTCCTCCTTACCCTGGGGGGAGCGAACGATGCAGGCGGAAAAGCGGGCAAAGTCCCAGTGCTCGGCCAGTCGCGCGTTGACGTCATCGGCGGTGAGGGCCTCGAGGAGGGCCACCGTCCGGAACAGATCGGTGTCCTGGAAGCGGTATTTCGTGAACTGGTTGGCGATGAACTCGGGAGCGTTGAGCTGGGCCAGAAACTCCCCGAGTCTCTTGCGCCGGGCCCGCTCGAAGTCGGAGACGGAGATGCCGCTTCGCGCGACCGCTTCCAGCCCCTTCTGCACCTCGTCGAGCAGCCGGTCGGGGTCGGGCGTGTCGCCGCCGGCCAGGGAAAAGCTGTACGTCGTCTCCACGGACACCTCCACCCCGAAGGTGTCGTCGATCAGGCCGTCGTCGTACAGCTTCTGGTACAGATCGGAGCCCGGCCCCAAGACGATATCGTAGAGGAGCTTCGTGGCCAGCTCCCGCTTGAGCAGCGCGTCGCCCGTCTCGCCGCCGGACGGGTCCTTAAAGCCGAACAAGCACTTCGGCACGCCAACCGGCAGGGCGATCTCGACGCGGGCTTGGCGCGCGCCATCCGGCTCTTCCGGATAGAAGCGGCGGATGGCGCCGGGCGGGTCAAAGGTTTTCTTGGCCTGGTTTTCGGCCACCAGGGACAAGATGCGTCCGGGATCGACGGGGCCAACGACAAACAGGGCCATGTTGGACGGGTGATAAAAGGTCTCGTAACAGGTGTAGAGGAGCTCTTTCGTGATCGTCTGGATCGACTCCACCGTGCCGGCAATCTCCGTGCGCACGGGGTGACGGTGGTACAGCCCCTGAAGCAGACCAAAGTAGGCCCGCCACTCGGGGTCGTCGTCGTACATCCGGATCTCCTGGGCGATGATGCCCTTCTCCTTCTCCACGTTCTGGTCGGTAAAGTAGGGGCGCTGGACAAAGTCGAGGAGCGTGGTCAGGTTCTCCTCGACGTTTTCGGTGCAGGAAAAGAGGTAGGTGGTGCGCTCGAAGGTCGTGTAAGCGTTGGCCGAGGCGCCAAGGGAGGAAAAGCGCAGGAAAATGTCACCGTCCTCTTCCTCGAACATTTTGTGCTCGAGGAAATGGGCGATGCCGTCCGGCACGCGGATCGGCTCCTTCCCCGGCGGGGCAAAGTGGTTGTCGACGGAGCCGTAGCGCGTGGCGAAGGTGGCGTACGTCTTGTGAAAGCCCGGCTTGGGCAGGACGTACACGTCGAGCCCGTTCGGGAGCCGGTCATGGTGAAGGGTTTCCTTCAGCTGCGCATAGACGATCGTCTTCATGACTCGTTCCCCCTGTCGCGCAGGAAGTACACGGTGTCGACGACAACGCCCTCGGCGATGCGCACCACATCGTCCTTCGTCACGCCCATGATGCCCTCGATGAGCCCGTCCACGGTGATCGGCCGCTCGGCCAGCACGCTGTGATACGCAAAGTCGATGAGCTGGCGGGGGTTGTCGAGGAGCTCCCGGTACTGGTTGGCCAGCGAGGCCTTGGTCCGCTGGAGCTCGTCGTCGGTGATCTCCCCGCGCCGCAGCAGGGCCAGCTGCTCCTCGATGATGGCCAGGGCCTTTTCAAAATTCTCGATGGCGATGCCGGAGAAGATCATCAGGATGCCCTTGTGTGAATCGAGGCGCGACGCGGCGTAGTACGCGAGGCTGGCCTTCTCCCGCACGTTGACGAACAGCTTGGAGTGGGGAAAACCGCCCAGCACGCCGTTGTAGACGAGCAGGGCCGGATACGCGTCGGCGTCGGCGATCGTCACCGGCGTGCGGCAGCCGATGTTCAGCTTGCCCTGCGTCACGTCCAACCGCTCCACCACGGTGCGCCGCTCGGCCACCGCCGTCTTGATCACCGTCGGCGGCAGCGTGTCCTTCGGCCGGCGCGACAGCCCGTCAAACAGCTTGCCCAATGCGTGCTGGGCCCGGTCGGGGTCGACGTCGCCAACGAGGAACACGTCGATGGGGTAACGGGCAAACAGGTCCTGGTACAGGTCGTAGAGAGACTGCGGCGTGATGGCGGCGAGGCCCTCCTTGCGGCCGTAGGCAAAAAGGCGGTACGGCTCCTCCCGACACATTTCCTCCGTGCAGCGCTGGCTGGCGTAGCGAATCTTGTCGTCGAGGAGGCTTTCCAGCCGCTTGCGCAACCGCTCCTTCTCCGAGGCCACGAACGCCGACGCCAGGGCGCCGTCCTCGACGACGGGACGCGTCAGGACGTCGCGCAACACGGCGAGGGTCTCGGTCAGGAGCGGCACCGGATCGGTGAGATAGGCCTCATTGGCCACTTCGAGGCGGAACTGGAGGATCTGCCGCTCGCCGCGCTTGGCCACATCCACCTCCAGCGACGCGCCATACAGCTCGTCTAAGCGGCGCTGGAGGGCTTTCGTCGTGGGATAGGTTTGGCTTCCGCGCTTGAGCACAAAGGGCAAGAGGGCGGCCGGGGTCACCGTTTCCTCCGCCAGCGGCAGCTGCACGTTGACCACCACGGTGTTCGTTTTGAATTTTTCCGTCGGCAAAACATGATAGCGCACGCCTTGTTCGGCCACTTGCACAAACGCCGGACCGTTCACGCCTATCGCTCCTTTTTGTGCCAGCATGATTCCGTTCATGGCCTTCTTGGATCCGCTCATTACCTGTATTGTATCCGATGGGCCGGCCGCCCACCACCCGCGCAAGCGAAAACGCGAGCGGGAATCCCGCTCGCGGCTCATTGGGGAGGCAGCGGCGCGTCACCAGACGCCTCATGGGCCGGGAGGACGGCCGTGGCATCAAAGCGTCCGCAATCGGGCGCCAGGCAGAGCATGCCTTGCAGGTTCTCATCGGAAAAGAAAAAACCGCGCGTCCCGCCGCAATGCGGGCACGTCCACACAGGGCCCCACCTCCACACCGACATCGGGATACCCTTAGCGTGCCCCATTTGGCGCGGCGTACGCGCGGAGGCCGTGCAATTGCGGCGAGAGCCGTCGCCGATTACCGCCCGCCCTTGACATACGGCTTGCCCAGCGCGGCCGGGGCCTCGGCGCGCCCCACCACCCCGGCCAAGACGAGAATCGTCACCACATACGGAAGCAGGTTGATCAGGTCAACCGGCACCACCTTCGCCAGGCCCAGGACCTGGATGATCGTGCGGGCCGCTTGGGTGAGGCCGAAGAACAGGGCGGCCAGCATGGCCCCGACCGGGTGCCACTTGCCGAAGATCATCGCCGCCAGGGCGATGAACCCCTGTCCGGCGATGGTGCTGTGGCTGAAGTTCGACGTCGTCGTCAGCGCCACGCTGGCGCCGCCCAGGCCGGCCAGCGCCCCGCTGATCAACACGGCGTAGTAGCGGATGCGCTGCACGTGGATGCCCAGCGTGTCGGCCGCCCGCGGATGCTCGCCGACGGCCCGCAGGCGCAGCCCAAAGGGCGTCTTCCACAGCACGAAGTAGGCCGCGGCCACCGCCAAGAAGGCCAGGTACGTTGTCGGATAGGCGACAAACAGCGCCCGTCCGATGACGGGGATCTCGCTCAACACGGGGATGCGCCATTCCGACAGGGGATGCTGGATGGTCGTCGTCTGCGCCGCGCCGTCGAAGAGGAGCTTCACCATGAAGATGGTGAACCCAAAGGCCAGAAAGTTGAGGGCCACGCCGCTCACCACCTGGTCGGCGCGAAACGTCACCGTGGCCACGGCATGCAGCAAGGCAAAGAGCATCCCGGCAAGCGCCGCCACCGCGAGGGCCACATAGGGCGCCGCATCGCCCCAACCGGCCCCTTCCCCGAGAAAAATGGCCGTCACGGCGCCGGCAAAGGCCCCGACGATCATGAGGCCCTCGAGGGCAATGTTGACCACCCCCGAACGCTCGGAGAACACCCCGCCCACGGCGGCGAGGATCAGGGCCGTGGAGAAGACCAGCGTGTTGTGGATGATGTCGCCCAGGCTAAGAAGCCACGCCATCGGTGACGCCCCCCTTCCCCTTGGTGCGGCGGAACAGCCCGACAAGCGTGCGCACAACGCCGCTGGCCGCGACGAAAAAGATGACGAGGGCGATCACGACGCGGATCAGCTCGATGGGCACGTCCGCCAGCCGCTGCATCGTGTTGGCCCCGTAGTTGAGGGCCCCGAACAGCACCGCGCCGAGGAGGATGCCCAGCGGGGTGTTGCCGCCCAGAAGGGCGACGGCAATGCCGTCGAAGCCGTACCCCGGGAAGATGGCGCTGATGGCCATGTACCCGTACACGCCCAGCGCCTCCGCCGCGCCGCCCAGCCCCGCGAGGAAGCCGCTGGCCATCATCGCCGAAACGATGCTCCGCGACACGTCCATACCGGCGTACTCGGCGGCATAGGGGTTGAGCCCCACGGCGCGCAGTTCAAAGCCCCACCGCGTCTTCCACAACACCACGTAATAGGCCACCAAAGCCAGAAGCGCCAACAGGATGCCCAGATGAATGCGCGCGTCGTCAAACAGGGCGCTCAGCCAATCCGCCTGCAAGCTTGCCGACGGACGGATTTCCACGGAACGTTCGGCGTCGGCTTTCAGGTACGCGCGAATCAAGTAGTTGGTCAAATACAGGGCGATCCAGTTCATCATGATCGTCGTGATCACTTCATGCACGCCGCGCTTGGCCTTCAGGTAGCCGGGCACGACCCCCCACAGCGCGCCGGCCAATCCCCCGGCCAGCAGAGCCAAGAGCGCGTGCACCCCCGCCGGCGCGTCGACGGCCACGACGACCCACACCGCGGCCAGCGAGCCGACCAGAAACTGCCCTTCGGCCCCGATGTTGAACAGGCCCGTGCGAAAGGCAAAGGCCACCGACAGCCCGGTGAAGATGAGGGGCGTCACCTGCCGGATGGTCTCGCCGAAGTTGTACAGGTTGCCGAACACCCCTTCGTACAGGGCGCCATACGCCGCAACGGGGTCGTAGCCTCCGGCCAGCATGAGCAGCGCCCCCACGGCAAGGCCCAGCACGACGGAAACCGCGGGCACCAACGCCGACTCCTTGAGAAACAGGCCCATGAAGCGCGTTTGCAGGCTGCGGCGGTCTGTTCCGTTCATTGCCCCCCCTCCTTCCCCTGCGGCCGGCTGCCGGCCATGAGCAGCCCCAATTCGTTCTCGTCGGTGGCACGGGCGTCCACCACGTCCACGATGCGCCCTTCGTAAATCACGGCGATACGGTCGGCCACGTTCAAAATCTCGTCCAACTCGAGGGAAACGAGCAGGACCGCCTTGCCCTGGTCGCGCGCCTCGATGAGCCGGCGGTGGATGAATTCGATCGCCCCGACGTCGAGCCCCCGCGTCGGCTGGGCGGCGATCAAGAGCACCGGATTCTTGTCGATCTCCCGCGCGATGACCGCCTTCTGCTGGTTCCCGCCCGAAAGCGCCCGCGCCGGAGTGTCCACGCTCGGCGTGCGCACGTCAAATTCCCGAATGAGCTTCTCCGCATGGGCCACGATGGCCTCGTGGCGGAGCAGCCCCTTTTGGCTGAACGGCGGTTTGTGGTACGTGCTGAGCACCATGTTCTCGCCGATGGAAAAGTCGAGGACCAAGCCGCGCTTGTGGCGATCCTCCGGGATGTGCGCCACGCCGCGCTCGGCGATGGCGCGCGGCGGGCGGTTGTGGATCGGCTCGCCGTTTAGGAGGATCTCCCCGCCCGTCACCTTGCGCAGCCCGGTGAGGACTTCGACCAGCTCGGATTGCCCGTTCCCGTCGACGCCGGCGATGCCCAAGATCTCGCCGGCACGCACCTCAAAGCTGATCCCGTTGAGGGCCGGGACGCCGCGGTTGTCGAGGGCCGTCACGTTGCGCACCTCGAGCACCACCGGGCCGGGCTTGGCGGGGGCCTTCTCCACCCGGAACGCCACCTCGCGGCCGACCATCATCGCCGCCAGCTGGTCCGGGTTCGTCTCGCGCACCGGAACGGTCCCCACCACCTTGCCGCGCCGGATCACCGTCACCGTATCGGCCGCAGCCATGATCTCCTTCAGCTTGTGCGTGATGAGGATGATCGATTTGCCTTCCCGAACCAGATTCTTCATGATGGCGATCAGTTCGCGCGTCTCTTGCGGGGTGAGGACGGCGGTGGGCTCGTCTAAAATGAGGATGTCCGCACCGCGGTACAGCGTCTTGAGAATCTCCACGCGCTGCTGCATGCCGACGGAGATGTCGCGAATCTTGGCCCGCGGGTCCACTTTGAGCCCGTACCGTTCCGACAGCTGGCGCACCTTGGCCTCGGCGGCGGCGTAATCGATCGTCGCGCCCCGCCGCGGCTCGGCGCCGAGCACGATGTTTTCCGTTACCGTGAAGGGCTCGACAAGCATGAAATGCTGGTGCACCATGCCGATGCCCAGCGCGTTGGCCACGTTGGGATCCGTAATGGCCACTTTTTGACCTTTGATGTAGATTTCCCCTTCGTCTGGCTGATACAAGCCAAAGAGGATGTTCATCAGCGTCGACTTGCCGGCACCGTTTTCTCCAAGCAGCGCATGAATCTCGCCGCGGCGCACCCGCAAATCGATCCTGTCGTTGGCCACGATGCCGGGAAACCGCTTGGTGATCCCCCGCATCTCCACCACATACTCGGACACCGCACACCCTCCCTTCGCTAAAGGCCGCAAGCAAGGCGACAAGGCCGGTTGCCCCCAGCCCTGTCGCCTGCTTGCGTGGCCCCATTATTTGAACTGCGCCTGGTATTCCTTGTCCGTGGCCGGCACCTTGATCTCACCATTGATGATCTTCTGCTTGTATTCCTCCACCTTGGCCAGCACGTCAGCCGGAACGTTCTGCTTGGTAGTTTCCGGGATGCCGACACCGTCTTCTTTCAACCCCAGCTGCAGCACCCGCCCGCCGGGGAACTGGCCGTTCAGCAGTTTCTCGGACACCGTGTACACGGCGTTGTCCACGCGCTTCACCATCGAGGTGAGCGTCACGTCGGTGCCAAAGGTGAGGGACTGGTCCTTGTCGACGCCGATCACCCACACGGTTTTGCCCGCTTTGCGGCGCTCCTTGGCCTCGTTGAACACGCCGTCACCCGTCTGCCCCGACGCGTGGAAGATGATGTCCACCCCTTGGTCGTACATCGACGCCGCGGCCTGCTTCCCGAGATCGGGCTTGTTGAAGGCCCCTGTGTACACGACGACCACGTCGGCCTTGGGGTTGACCGTCTTGACGCCCGCTTTGAACCCGTTCTCAAAGCGCTTGATCACGTCAAACTCCATGCCGCCGACAAAGCCCACCTTGTTCGTCTTCGTCATCATCCCGGCGATGACGCCCACCAGGAAGGACCCCTCATGCTCTTTGAAGGTGACGCTGGCGACGTTCTTCAGGCCCTCTTTGCTCAGGTCGAAATCGACGATGGCCAGTTTGGCGTCCGGGTTCTTCTTGGCCACTTCCTTCACCGCGTCGCCCATGAGATAGCCGATGCCCCACGTCAGGTCGTAGCCGTCTTTGACGAACGAGGTCAGGTTGGGCACATAGTCGGCGTCGTTCTTGCTTTCCACATATTTGACCTCGACGCCCTTGTCTTGTTGGAGCTTCTGCAACCCGTTCCACGCGCTTTCGTTGAACGAGTTGTCGTTCACCCCGCCGACGTCGGTCACCATGGCCACGCGGAAGGTTTTGTTGCCGCCACCCCCGCCTTGCGCGTTGTTCTCGTTCTTCGCCGTGCCACATCCCGCCGTCACAAGGGCGAGCGCGAGCACCGCCGCCGTTGCTCCGGCAACCCATTTCTTTGCTCGGATCATGGAAAACCGACAACCTCCTTCTGTATGATGGGGTACCGATCAAAGGGAACCGGGTCAGACCTCAGGGAGGGTGGACACCAGAGAATGAAAACCCTTACAAAACCGGTCGCACGCGCTAGCGCGTGAGCAGGCGCCGGCGCACAACCCGGAAGCGGAACCGATCGGCGCGAAAATAGTTGAAGCAATAGAGCACCGGGTTTTCGTCGACATCGTAGTGCACCTGCTTCAAGAGGAGAAGAGCCGTCTCCGGCGCGCAGGAAAGGAGGGACGAGACCTTTTCGTGATAGCCCACCGGTTCGATCTCGGCCACGGCATAGCTGATGCGGATGCCGGCCTCACGCTCCAGGAGCTGAAAAATGGACGGATAATGAAGCGGCACCGGATCCGGAAGCAGGTGGGCGGGAATCTTGTCGATGCAGTACACGACCGGCTCGTCGTCGGCGGTGCGGAGGCGCTCGATCACGACCACCTCGTCCTTTTCCGATACGTTCAGTTTTTCCCGATCCTCCGCTTGGGCTTTAACGCGACCGGTAAACAAATAATGGGTTCCCGGCCGCTTGCCATGGGCGGCGATCATGTCCGTCACGCTGAACAGCTCTTCGATGCCGCTCGAAAACAGCGGCCGCGGATGGACGAAGGTGCCGACCCCGTGCCGCCGGATCACGACGTTTTCGTCCTCGAGAATGCGCAAGGCTTCGCGCAGCGTGGAACGGCTCACCCCGAGCTGCTTGGCCAGCTCAAACTCCGACGGCAGCCGCTCGCCGGACGCAAACCGGCCCTCGCGTATCTGCTCCTTGATCCAATCGATGACGTGAAGGTACAGCGGACGGGAGACCATGCGCACGGCGTCCCACCCCCCACCTGAAGTATGACGTCTGACCGGTAAGACCTCTTCGACGCGCGCGCGCAAATTCCTTCTCGGCAACAAAAAAAGTGGGCTGGAAAAATCCAGCCCTTAAGAGGAGATGCGCGTATCCCCTTTTTTTATTAACACTTCGCGCGGCTTGCTCCCCTCGTACGGCCCGACGATGCCGTTGGCTTCCATCATGTCGATGAGCCGCGCCGCGCGCGCATAGCCGATGCGCAGGCGGCGCTGGAGCATGGAGACGGAGGCCGATTGGGCCTCGATAACGAGCTGCACGGCCTGCTCGTACAGGTCGTCGTCAACCGCCAGCTCGCCTTCCTTCTCCGGCGTGGGCATCATCTCTTCCGCGTATTCCGGCTCCTGCTGGGTTCGGACAAAAGAGGCCACCGCTTCCACTTCGCTGTCGGAAACAAAGGCGCCCTGCACGCGGATCGGCTTTGGTGCGCCGACGGGGAGAAAGAGCATGTCCCCGCGGCCGAGCAGCTTCTCCGCCCCGGCCATGTCGAGGATGGTGCGCGAGTCGGCCTGCGAGGAGACGCCAAAGGCGATGCGCGACGGGATGTTGGCCTTGATCACCCCGGTGATCACGTCTACCGACGGCCGCTGCGTGGCGAGGATGAGATGAATGCCCGCCGCGCGGGCCATCTGCGCCAGACGGCAGATGGCGTCCTCCACATCGCCGGGGGCAACCATCATCAGGTCGGCCAGCTCGTCGACGATGACGACAATCTGCGGCAGGGCCGGTTCCAAACCGCCCTCCTGCTCGGCCACGAGCTGATTGTAGCGGTGAATGTCCCGCGCCCCCTTTTCGGCAAACAGGTGGTAGCGGCGCTCCATCTCCTGCACCACTTTCTTCAGCGCCTGCGCGGCGCGGCGCGGATCGGTGACGACAGGGGTAAGCAAGTGGGGGATGCCGTTGTACACCGTCAGCTCGACCATCTTCGGGTCGATCATCATCAGCTTCACTTCGTGGGGCTTGGCCTTGTACAACAGGCTCACCACAATGCTGTTGATGCAGACGCTCTTGCCGCTCCCCGTCGCCCCGGCGATGAGAAGGTGCGGCATCTTGGCCAAATCGGCCACCACCGGTTCGCCGGAGATGTCCCGCCCCAGGGCGATGGTCAGCTTGGACGGCGACTCGTGGAAGGCCGCGCTTTCCAACACCTCGCGCAGCGTCACGAGAGCAATCTCGTTGTTCGGGACTTCGATGCCGACAGCCGATTTGCCGGGAATGGGCGCTTCGATGCGAATGTCCCGCGCCGCCAGGGCGAGAGCCAGGTCATCGGCCAGGCTGACGATGCGGCTCACCTTCACGCCGATGCTGGGCTGCACCTCGTAGCGCGTCACCGCCGGCCCGCGGTGAACGGAGATGACCCGGGCCGACACGCCAAAGCTTTCCAGGGTCTCTTCCAGCTTCCGGGCGTTGGCGGCAATGTCGCGGTGCTCCCGTCCGCTGTGGCGCCCGGTGCCTTTCTGGAGAAGGGAAAAGGGAGGGAGTTGGTACCGTTCGGCCGCCAAACGCCGCGCCTCGCGCTCTTCTGGCGTCAGCGTCTTGGCCGTTTGTGTGGTGTGGCCCTCCCCCTCGGCCGTCGAAGCTCCCCCCTCCCGCGCCGGATCGGTTGGCCCTGCCGTCTTCCCTTCGCCCGACGGCGGGGTGTGGCCGCGCCGCTGTCCAGAAGACCCTTCCGGCGCCGACTCCTCCAGCTCTGGAAAGCGCAGCGCCTCCTGCCGGTAGGCGACGTCGGCGAAGTCGTGGATGACCAGCGGCGGGGCCGCCTCTTCCCCCTCGCCTTTGTCCGCTGGCGTCACGCCGTCCGCGGGATTGGCGCCTTTGCCTCGCTTGCGGGCCAAGCGGTGGCGGAGCGAGGGGAAGGTGCGCCCGCGCGCGCGCCACTGGCCCGCTTGCCGCACCGCCCAATTGCGCACCTCCGTGCGGAGCCGTTTCGCCGCAGCGGTTATGCTCTGAAGAATGCGGGCAAAGGTCAGGCCGGTGGACAGCAAGAGGGCAACAAGGAACAAAAAGGCCAGCACCACCGGCGTGCCTTCCCGATCGAAGAGGAAGATGAGCAGCGCAAGACCGACGGCCCCGATCATCCCGCCCCCGATGTCGGTCGGCACGTCGCTGTTTCGTTCCGCCCACACCAGTTTGGCCGTCTCGGCGACGATGGACGGCGGAAACCGCCCGCCTGCCGACAAAGCGTCGAACAGCTGGATGTGCGTGCCGATAAGCAGGCACCCAAACAGCAGAAGCACGCCCACGCGTCGACGGGTGAGCCCCGTCGGCCAGCGCAGGCGCACCATGGCGTACAGCGACGCGGCAATCCCCATCAGGGGGAGCACAAAATTCCACGTCCCCACCAGGACGCGGCACAGATAGGTGAGCGCACGCCCCACGGCGCCAAACTGCCCCAGCGTCACGACAGACAGGAGCAATACGGACAGGGCCGTCAGCTCCAGGCGAATCACCTCGCCGGCCCGCTCCCGCACCGCGGTTTTTTCGCTTTTCGCTTTTCGCACGCTTCTCCTCACCGCCCTTAAGGCGCAAAGAGCAGCCGGCGGAAGCGGCTGCTCTCATGGATCGCTCGTCCCTAGTATACCATTGAATGCCACGACGGGTACAGCCGGTTTAGCCCCACTGCGGGACAAACCGCACCGCCGTGCCGGGGGCAATTTGCGGGTTCAGGTAGTCTTGCGGGTTCGGGCTGATGACGCGCACGATGCGTCCTTCAACGGGACTTGTTCGCTCGATCAGCATCGTCACCCCGCCAACGGTGGTTTCCACCAGGTCGGGCCGGTACGTCTCGAACCCCTCAAAGACAAGCTCCAGGGGCAGGGCCACGTAGTGGATCATTGCAGCGTCACGCCCTGTTTCCGTTTCTCGCGGTACGCCTCGATGCGGCGATTGAGCTCGGCAATGGCCTCACCCAAACCGCCGACAGCGTCGATCAGCCCGTACTTGACCGCATCCGGACCGATCACGTTCGTGCCGATGTCGCGCGTCAGCTCCCCCGTTTTGAACATCAGTTCCTTGAACTTTTCTTCCGGACACTTCGAATGGCGGGCCACGAAACGGACCACGCGCTCCTGCATCTTGTCGAGGTACTCAAAGGTCTGCGGCACCCCGATGACCAAGCCCGTCAGGCGAATCGGGTGAATGGTCATCGTCGCCGTCTCGGCGATAAAGGAGTAGTCGGCCGCCACGGCGATGGGCACGCCAATGCTGTGCCCGCCGCCCAACACGAGCGAAACGGTCGGTTTCGTCAGCGAAGCAATGCACTCGGCGATGGCCAACCCGGCCTCCACGTCGCCGCCGACGGTGTTCAGGATGATGAGGATGCCCTCGATTTTGGGGTTCTGTTCCGCGGCAACGAGCTGCGGGATGATGTGTTCGTACTTGGTTGTCTTGTTCTGCGGCGGAAGCGTCAGATGGCCCTCGATCTGCCCAATGATGGCCAAGCAATAGATGTTGCTTTCCAATTGCGGCACGTTGGTCTGCCCCAACGCCTGGAGGGTGCCGACCACCGGCGGGGTCGGTGTCATCGGGGGCGTCTGTTGCGGCGGGGCCGGTGCCGGCTGTTGGTTCGCCTCGCCAAATTCGCCTTTGCCAATCAGGCCACCCAGCCCAATTAACCCTTCGTTCCTCGTCATGTGCCGTTCATCGGGGCGCATACCCGTTCCTCCTCATGCAAACGTTGTCTGTAGTATGCGCCACCATCACGGCCATCATCCCCTGTCAACAACCGGGATCACCCTGCCCACCGGACTGCGGGGAACACAGCCAAAATGTTGGCAATGGCAAACTGCCGCACCGCGCGGCGCAGATAACAATACCCGCGAATGTGGGTGTCGCCGACGAAAAGAAGCTTGACGCGACGCTGCGTAATCGCGCCGTCCCGGTGGAGGTACACGATTTCCACCGGTTGGCCGAGGGCCAGGTACCGTCGGAGATCCCTTCGCATGCGGCACCTCCACACACGAACGTTTGTTCGTATATTATACGCCGACGCCACGGGTCCTTCAAGTGCCCTTCGGCGCACGGGATCTCCTCCGGCCCCGTTTGGACCAACCGGCAGACGATGCGGAACCGTCAGGTACCAACCTTCGCCAATTTACAGCGTCTTCTTGAACGCGTAACTCGTCTTTTCGTACCCCATCTTCTCCTCGTAAAACCGGTGGGCTCGCACACGCTGCAGGCCCGAGGACAGGGCCACAACCCCGCAGCCGTGCTTTCTCGCCCACTCGTGGATGTGCCAGAGGAGCGCCTCCCCGAAACCGCGGGACCGCCGATCCTCTCGCGTCACGAGATCGTATACCCACACGTGACGCCCATAATATAAGTTTGTAAGCCGGATCACTCCCGCGACGGCGACCAGCTCCTCCCCGCAGAAGAGGCCAAAGAGGGTATACCCTTGTTCGCGCATTTCGCGAAGATAGTCCAGGTACGCGGCCTCGTCCAAGTGGGGACGCAGCTCACGCATCACCGGAAACGCCTGCCGCCACGCTTCCTCCGTTGTCAGCTCGCGGATCGCGACGGTTGCCATCTGTCCGTCTCCCCTCCCCACAACTGCTTCTTTCTCTTTTTGATCTGAAACGTGCGACAGGGCCGAAGACACCCTCAGCCCTTGCGCTTCTTTGACCACACTTGGAGCAACGCATCAAAGGCTGCCTTTTCCGAACCCTGCAAGGCTTGAATTTCACGATGCAACAGGCGTTCAAACAGGTCCTCGTCGTTCTCAATTTTGAGCACCGTCTTGAGCGCGCGAAATCGCTCGATGGTTTCGGGTATCAGCTTGAGCTTCATGGGCGTTTTCAAGCCCGCTCACCTCCAGGTCTTCCTATGACATCCCTATGGGGGACGAGGAAAAAAGGTGCGAAAGGCGTTGTCAAAATCCCTTCAGTTTACCAAGAAAACCCTTATTGTTGTTTCTTATGGGATTTTCGCCAAGCTTTTTACCTTTTTCACTACAAGTTGTCGCAGCTATAGAGAGTATCCAGTATTTCGAACTCATCCCTGCTCAACTGTTCCTGGTGACCCTCATAATAAGCTTGATACCTCTCCACGAATTGTGCTGCATCTATACCTGTCATTCAGGAAATCATTGCATAATCGGATCAGATACTGGGCTTCATTGCTCACTGTCTACCACCTTCCGCTGCTCAGGGGTTGACGTGCAGACACCGACGGATTTTTTGCAACATGAAGGGCGCGCAGACGGACACCACCACATCAACACCATGCAGCCCGCGGCTTTTCAGCCAGCTGTAAAAGTTCGCATCAGCTGGCTTCCGACTGTTGGTTTATCTTGGTCCAATCTATTCTAACCGAGGGGGATTGGAAATGGCTCTCTGATTTTTTCAGAGAGTCTTTTTACACAAGAATATGGACTCAACTTCCGGGAGATGTTCAAGCACAAGCTTCAGGCGTTCGAGATCACCGAGTCCGGCAATTTCGTTCCACGAAAACAGGGAGCCTTGTGGTATAATGGCCATACGGATCTTCTCCTTTGAGGAAGGTTCTTCTCCTTTTGAGTTTACCAAAAAGAGGAGCAACCTGCTTTTTTCATGGTCAACCTTTTGTCTCCTTCTTCGTGGGGTAAGTATTGTCAGACAACTTTTTCGACATGGCCCCAAACGGTCCAGAAAGCGTTTGCCCCCACCTTGCGGTGGGGGATTGACAGTTTTGTGAAGGTGAAAGTGCACCGAATACAAGGGATTCGGACAACGAAAAAGGCTCTTTTTCCTCTTTCCATCATCGCTCCTTTGTCAAATACACGTCCCAATCCTTCCGATTGGGTCCCTTCAGCCAGCTCCCCGTTTGTCCGTGACGCCAAAAGCCGTATCAACCGGCCCGCCCCCCTCGACGATCCCACGCTCTCCATAATGCTTCACCCAGCGAGCCTCAAAAACCACTGCAAATCGCCTTAGTCTAACTAAAGGTAGTCAACATGTGGTCAAACGGAGGACTCAAAAAAGACGAAAGCCGAGAACCCTTGCAGCGCAAGGATTCCCGGCTCCCGTGCGGCTCGGCGAGATCACACTTCCATTTTGAAATCGGTAGTGCATTTAATGCCCTTGAGTTTCATTTAGCCTATTCTGACGCTGATTTTTGGTCGTTGAATAACATTGAGTTTACTTTGATCAGACTGCAGACAAACTCCCTCGGTGCCAACGCAGCCGAGGGAGTTTTCTTGTTGTCTGAGAACAAAAAGGATACTATCCCAAAAACCACCGGTAGGCGATATTGGTTTCGATTTCCTTGATGGTTTGACGCATGGAACGGATGCCGAACAGAT
>NZ_BMOF01000033.1 GCF_014646935.1 Calditerricola satsumensis
CTTGGCTCGCTGACCGCCTTTTTCCTTCTTGGCATCCACACTTTTTAGCGTAGAGCCAACTACCGTTTGACAGGCATACGGCTTCCCTCTATAATACAAATGAAAATAATTCTCATAATCACACACGCACGCCCGCCTCGGGGTAACGTGACGAAAAGGTGTGAAGGGCATGGGAGAGACGAGGGTGTCACGGGTTCTGATCCTCCTGGTTTTGTGCCTGGTCGTGGGGGCCATCGTGCCCTCCCCTGGGCAGGCGTATTCCTACGGCAATCCGAATGAGGAAAAGATTGCCGAAGCGTATAAGAAGGTGGTGGCGGCCCTGAATGAAAAGCCGCCCAACTGGGCGGTGGCGCGGAGCGAGATCGAGGCCCAAGCAGCGGAGATGGCCAAGGAATTTGGCCAAGAGACCGTTGACACGTTGTTGCGCCTGGTGGACAACCAGCAGGCTGACGCGGTGGTCCACGAATTTCAGGTTGTGCTCGTGCGTAACGTGGAACGGCGGTTGACCAACCTCGAAGCGGTGTTTGACAACTACGGCCAAGCCAAACTCCTGTTGGCCAAGGCCTATGCCACCTATGAGGCGCTTTCGCCGATTGTCCAGCGTCAAGATGCGGAGAAGGACAAGCTCTTGCGCGCCCAGTTTGAACAGGCGCTTACCGCCCTCGGCAATCCAGGGTTGTTTGGGGTTGGGAAGAAAGAGCCCAATCCTGAACAGTACGCAAAAGCCAAAGCGACCATTTTGCGCGAGCTCAAAGCGATCTTCAAAACGGACGCCGCCTATTCCGGTCATGCGCAGGGCAGCGACGGATCGTCGTCCTTGGCCTCTCAATCGGTCGTGAAGGAGTCAAGCCGGTGGGGAATTGTGGCGGCGATTGTCGCCGTTGCCGCTGGCGTCGTTGGCCTCCTCCTTTGGCTTAGCCGGCGCACGTGAGGTCCACAAGAGAGGATGGCGCGCGTGATGGGAGTTCGACATCGGCAGCGGCGGTTTCGCGGTCTGGCGCTGGCCGGCCTGACGGGCATTGCGATTGGGTTGCGCCTGGTCTTTGCGGGACGCTATGCCGACGAGTGGGACGCCGTCGACTTTGCGCTGGCCGTGGAACGGTTTGATTTGCTCGCCATGCAGCCCCATTTTCCCGGTTATCCGCTGTACGTGTTCGGGGCGCGGCTGCTTTTGCCCATCGCCGGCGATCCGGTGCGGGCCCTCACGTGGCTTGGCGCCCTTGCCGGGGGATGGCTCGTCGTTCCGCTGTACGCCCTGGGGCGGATGCTCGGAGGGGCATTTGCCGGGTGGGTTGTCGCGTTGTGGGCGGCGGTTCACCCGTGGCTATGGGTAACCGCACTGCGCCCGATGTCGGACAGCGTGGGGCTGACGGCGTTGTTTGCCGTGGTGGTTCTTGCGCTGGGCCTGGCTCGCCGCGAGGAGCAGCGGGTATGGCCGTGGGGGGCGGTCGGCGGGCTGTTTGGCCTTTCGATGGGCATTCGGTTGTCCTACGTGCCCTTTGCTTTCAGTTTGGCCGCTTTGGCCTGGCTCCCGTGGCGCGGCGAGACGTGGACCGCAAAGATGCGCCGCGTCGCCGGGTGGGGGCTGGGTTTTGTGCTTGGGGTCCTGCTGTGGGTGATTCCGGTCGCCGAACTGGAGGGCGGCCTCTCCGCCTTTTGGTCCCTGGGCATTGCGTTTACGGCGGGGCATTTTACGGAATGGGGCGGAACGGCGCTGAGCGGCGAACACGGGTGGTTGGCACGCCTGGCGCGCATTGCCGGCTACCTGATGGGGATGGGGGTCTGGGGCTGGCTTCCTTTCTCTCCCCAAGGGGCGGCAACCTTGATGGACCTGGCCGCGGCCGCCGGACTGTTCGCCGGGGTGGCCGGTTTGATCTATGCGGCGAGGCGGGTGTGGCGGTTTGGAACGGATGCCACAACGCCGCAACCCTTCCTTGTGCACTTTGTCGCCTTGCGCGTTTCCCGGGAAATGGCGGTTTGGCTGCTGCTGACGGTACCCTATGCGCTATGGATCTGGGTGGGCCAAAACGCGGACAAGCCTCGCCACGCCCTGCCGCTCTTCCCGTTTGTGCTGGTCGCCGGGGCGGTGGCGCTGGCGCGGCTTTCCCTGCGCGTTGGCGGGGGTGTTCCTCAGCTGGTGCGCATTGGCCTGGCCTGCGCGTTGGCGGTGTGGTACGCTTGGGCTGGATGGCAGGCGGCGCGCGCGTATCAGGAAACGCCACCGCTTGTTCAATTGGCCCGCGACGTGGCGGCGCGCGTCGAGGGCCAGCTGGCGGTCGTGTACACCTGGGAGGAAGCGCGCGTGATCGGCTACTACGCGCCAAGCGTCAACGCCGTTCCGCTGCGCCGCGTGTCCACCCTGATGCAGGACGTGCTGTCCCGGGGTCCGGGAGTAACGGTGTACGCAACGAACGCCGTTCTCGATGGGTTTGGCCCCGATGGCGCGGCGATCCGGCGCCACTTTCGCCCGGTGGCCCGCTTTCAGGGTCCGCCTGGCCTGTATCCCGTTTACCATGACATTGTGCTCTACCGGGCCGACAAGGGCCTGTATGGCGCGATCCAACAACTGGCCCGCCAGTGGCACGAACAGGGAAGCACCGCCGAGCGTGGATGGCGAAAACGTTAAAAAACGAGAGGCGTTCGCTCGCTCGTGCCCATGGGTGTCGAGGGGCCGCAAGAGGAGGGGGAGCCGCGTGAAGGCTGCATCGGCGTTTGAAGTGGTCGCCGCGAGGGCGTGGAACGTGTTGAACGAGGGAAAACCCTTCACCCCGGTGTTTGTGGCTGCCCTCTGGTTGGTGTGGCATGCGCCGGCGTGGGACAGCCTGACCTTTTGGAAGGCGGTGCTGGGCGTCGCCGTGGCGGTCGCTCCCCTTGCGGCTGCTGTGGTGTGGTGGGATTTCCCCCTGCACCTGCGCGCCTTCCTTTTGCTCCCGCTGGCCGTTTCGCTCTGGGTGTACCCCCTGCCGCCGCTTGGGCTGGTGCTCGCCGCCCTCGGCGCGTACGGGTTCTTTACGGTCTTTTTTTGGGGAACGCTGTACTACCGGTTGCGCATCGGGACGCCGTGGACCAACTTTACGCGGTTTTGGAAGCTGGTGCTGAAAAACAGCGATTCGACCAGCGGGAATGCCCGGGAGCAAATCCCGAAAGTCTTGCTCCTGCTCGTGGCGAGCGAAGGCGCATACGCGGTCCTCGCGGGATCCGGTTCACCCCTGTGGGACGGGCGCACGTTCTGGGCGCTGCATGCCGCCTTTACGGGGCTCTACGCCCTCTACGCGTGGGCGGTGCATCGGCGCCTGTTTACGTGGAAGCCGGCCGAGTATCCCCGTTACACGGAGATGCCCGACGCGGTGCCGCCGGCGGTGGACCGCGTCTACGTGGTGGTGATCGACGGGTGCCGCAAAGACCGCCTGGCCGAGGCGCATACCCCCTTTCTCGATCGGCTGGCGGCGGAAGGCACGGTGTACGAGGCGATGGAGACCGTGTACCCGGCGCGCACGGTGGTCTGCTTTTCATCCATGTTGACCGGGACCTATCCCGCCGAACACGGGATTCACAGCAATCTGGTGTGGCGGCTCGGCGTGCGGTGCGAGAGCATCTTTGACAGCCTGCGCAAGGCGGACAAGCGGGGCGTGCTGGTGGGCATCGCCCACTTGATTGACGCCTTTGGCGACGACGTGGCCAGCGTCACCGCGGTGATGCCAAACGACGAGGCCGATGGCCGCATCATGGCCCGCGCGCGGCAGATCGTCACCGAGGAGGACCCGGACCTCCTGGTCGTGCAGCTGATCGCCGTGGACCAGACGGGGCACAGCCGGGGACCGCTGTACGACGAATACCGACAAAAAATCGAGGAGGCCGACGCGCACATCGCCGCCTTCTACGAATGGCTCCGCGAGCGGGGGAAGCTGGACCGGGCCGTGTTCATCGTCTGCGCCGACCACGGGCAGTCGGACGGCATTGGCGGCCATGCCCATCTCGCCGAGGGGGAGCGGTTTGTGCCCTTTCTCGTCCACGGCACGGGCGTGGTACGAGGAAAGGTGGTGGCAGAGCCCCGCAGCCTCGTCTCCCTGGCGCCGACTCTCGCCTGGCTACTGCGGGCGCCGCTGCCCAATCGGTCGCGCGGCCCGGTGCTAACCGAGGCCTTCGCTGTGCAAAGCGGCGAGCGGGTGCGGCCAAATGGCTCTGTGGCGAGCGAAAGGAGGACGGGCACATGATGCGGTGCGTGGTGATCATCCCGGCGTACAATGAAGAAGCCGCAGTGGGTGACGTGATCCGCCGCGTGCCCCGGGTGATTGACGACGCCGTCCGCGTCTCGATCCTGGTTATCGACGACGGTTCGACCGACGGCACGGCAGCCGTGGCCAAAGCGGCCGGTGCCGACGAGGTGATCTCCTTTTCCGCCAACCGCGGCCTGGGAGCGGCCATCCGTGAGGGCTTGCGCCTGGCCCATGCGCGCGGCGCCGACGTGGCGGTGATGATCGATGCCGATGGCGAGTATCCGCCCGAGGCCATCCCCGAACTCGTTCGGCCGATCCTGCGCGGCGAAGCCGATTACGTGTTGGGCTCGCGCTTCAAGGGCACGATCCGCGGGATGCGCCTTTCGCGCCGCATTGGGAACTGGGCGTTTACGCTGCTTCAGGCGCTCCTCCTCCGGCGGTGGATTTGGGACGGCCAGACGGGGATGCGCGCCTTCAGCCGGGAGGCGTTGGGCGATGTGGAGATCGTGCACGATTACAACTATGCCCAGGTGATGACGCTCAACCTCGTGCGCAAGGGGTATCGCCTGCTCGAGGTGCCCATCGCCTATCGTGTCCGCACGACGGGCACGTCGTTTATCCGCTATGGCGAATACCTGCGCCGCGTTTTGCCGGCCATGTGGAAGGAGCTGCGGCGTCCGGTTCAGCGTCGGTCGGCGCGGCCACACCCCGAAGGCGCCGCCAGAAACGGCATAGAACCGAGGGAGGCCGCTGGCGACGCGCGGCGGGTGGTGTAGGCGCATCGCCGGGGTATGCGGTGACCGGAATCGGTCCATACTGCTAAAAAATCGGAAAACAAGCGGAACAAGGAGGTTCAGGGGTGAGCCGCGACCGCAACCCGTGTATCGTGTGCGGATTGGTGCATCCGGAAGGCATTACCGTATGGCGGGCCTTCATTTGCCGGCGCTGCGAGCGGGAAATGGTGCGCACGGACGTGCATGACGAGCGGTACCGCTACTTTGTGCAACGCATGCGGCGCATCTTGTGGAAAAAAGACGCGTGAGGCTTGTCGCAGAGGCCACGCAGCGGGTCTCTGCCTTTTTTTCGGGGAGGGGAGACGGATGGCAAGCGACCGCCACGCGCGGGCTCCGCTGTTCGAGGCGCTGGTGCGCCATGCGCAAGCGGCGCGCGGCTGGTTTCATGTGCCGGGTCACCGCGGTGGCCCGGGGTTCGATCCGCGCGCCCGGCATTGGTTCGCGCCCCTTTTGCGCCTCGATGTGACCGAGCTGCCGGGATTGGATGACTTGCACCAACCGGAAGGGGTCATTGCCGACGCGCAAACCCTGGCGGCCGAAGCCTTTGGGGCCGAGGAAACGTTCTTTTTGGTCGGCGGGAGCACCGTGGGCAATCTCGCCATGGTGTGGGCGACATGCCGCTCGGGGGACAAAATTCTCATCCAGCGCAACAGCCACAAGTCGGTCTTCCATGCCGTCCGCCTGGCCGGGGCGATTCCGGTGTTGCTTGCGCCGCGGTATGCCGCGCGGTGGGACGTGCCTGTCGGCGTCGACGCCGACCTGCTCGACCGCGCGCTGCGCGAACACCCTGACGCCAAAGCCGTGCTCGTCACCAATCCCACCTATTACGGCATGGCCGTCGATCTGGCGCCGCTGGCCGCGGTGGCCCATGCTCGCGGCGTGCCGCTTCTCGTCGACGAAGCCCACGGCGCCCATTTCGCCTTTACGCCCGGCGCGCCGCCGACGGCGCTGGCCTCTGGCGCCGATGCCGTCGTGCAGTCGGCTCACAAGACGCTGGGGGCGATGACGATGGGCGCGTACCTGCACGTTCAAGGCAACCGCGTGGACCGCCGGCGGCTGCGCGAGGCGCTGCGCATGCTCCAGACCTCCAGCCCCTCGTATCCCGTGCTGGCTTCCCTCGACTTGGCCCGCCGCCACGCCGTGCGCCACGGGCACGCGGCCTTTGCCCGCGCGGCGGAGCTGGCGCGGCGCCTGCGCGAGCGGGTCAATCGCCTCGAAGGGCTATCGGCGCCCGATCCGGCGCGTCCCGAGCCCGATTGGGCGGCGCTTGATCCGCTCAAGGTCCTGGTGCACCTCGAACCCAAGCTGCGTCGGGCGGGTGGGACGGGATATGCCGTGGCGGACCACCTGGCAAGAGCGGGCGTGTACGTGGAGCTGGCCGATCCGGTGAACGTGCTCCTTCTCTTGACGGCAGGAACGGAGACGGCGGAAGTCGAAAGGGTAGAACAAGCATTGGCCGCCTGGGCGCAGGCGCTTCTGTCGCGCGCGCCGGCCGATGGGCGGTCCGATGCCCTGGATCGGCTGCCGCCGCCCGTCTACCCGCCCGTATCGGTTGTGTCCGCGCCGCCCGAGGGCGCGCAGCCCATGGCCGTTCCCCTCGAGGCGGCGCTCGGCTTGGTCAGCGCGGAGATGATCGTGCCGTACCCGCCGGGTGTGCCGGCGGTGCTGCCCGGGGAGCGGTTCGGCGCGGAGACGGTGGCCTATCTCCGCGCCGTGCGTGACGGCGGCGGACGTGTCCAGGGAGCAGCCGATCCCACCCTCGCCACGGTGCGGGTGTGGCCCAATGCGTAGCCCGGCGGAAGCAGTCCGTCGAGGAGATGGGAAAGGGGAACCCCGTGTGGCAAGCGGATTGTTCATCACCTTTGAGGGACCCGATGGAGCCGGAAAGACAACGCAGCTGCGCCGGTTGGCGTCCTTTCTCGCCCCGCGCCTTAAGCGGCCGGTGATCACCACGCGGGAGCCGGGCGGGACGCGCATTGGCGACGCCATCCGCGCCATCCTGCTCGACCCGGCGCATGTCGAGCTGTGCCGCGAAGCGGAGGTGCTGCTCTACGCGGCGTCGCGGGCGCAGCACGTGGCCGAACGCATTCGGCCGGCGCTAGCGGCGGGGGCGGTGGTCCTCTGCGATCGGTATGTCGACGCCTCGCTGGCGTATCAGGCGGCCGGCCTGGGCGTGGATCCGGCCGTTGTGGCGGCGATCAACCGTTTTGCCACTGGCGGCCTTCTCCCGCACCGCACGTACCTCCTCGACATCGACCCGGCCGAGGGCTTGCGCCGCGTGCGGGCGCGCCGTGGGCAGGGCGCCGACCGCATTGAGCAAAAAGCGCTCGCCTATCACCAGCGGGTGCGCGAGGCGTTCCTCCGCTTGGCCGCCAACGATCCGCAGCGCATCCGCGTCCTGGACGCCAGCCGGCCGGAGGAGGAGATTGCCCGGGAAATTGCGGCCGACTGCTGGGCGCTGTGTCGGCGGCTGCAGCTTGAAACGGGGGGATCGAAGGATGAAGCTGGTTGTGGCGGTGGTCCAGGACAAGGATAGCCACGCGCTGGCCCAAGCGCTCATCGCGAAGGGCTACCGCGCCACAAAGCTGGCCAGCACCGGCGGATTTTTGCGCAGCGGCAACACCACCTTTCTCATCGGCGTGGACGACGCGCACGTCGACGCGGTGTTGGCCCTCATCGAGGAGACGTGCCGCCGCCGCACCCAGCTGGCGCCGCCGTCGGCGATGAGCGGCGAAACGGAATCCTTTGCGCCATACCCGGTGGAAGTGCCGGTGGGCGGGGCGACGGTGTTCGTCTTGCCCGTTGACCGGTTCGTGCACCTGTGAGCCCGTGTTGCCGGCGGTGGAAGGAGGGCAAGACGGTGAAAATCGACCACCTCGGGCCTTTGCGCCCAAGCGCCGCCTTGAAGCCGGCGGCGCGCGCGTCGAGCGGCTCGTCCTTTGCCGATGTTCTCGACGACGAACGCCGGCGCTTGGCGAAAGCCGCCTATGCGCAGCTGCTTGGCGACATTGAACGGCAGGGCCAAAAGCTGGCCCACACGCGCAGCGCGCGGGACTTGCTCGCGTACAAGGCGCTGATCCAGCGGTTTGTGCGCGAGGTGGTCGATCGCGCGCTGGCGTTCGAGGCGCGGCACGGACAGGATCGACGGCGCCGTCCGCGCGTGTACAAGCTCCTTCGCGTGCTCGACGAAAAGCTGCTCGAGCTCTCCCAAGCGGTGCTCGCGAAGGAGACGCCACGCGTGGAACTTCTGGCGCGCATCGGGGAAATCCACGGCCTGTTGGTCAACTTGTGCGTCTAGCGCAGGAGGCGAGGACGATGGCGTGGCGCGATGTATCGGGACAAGAGCCGATCGCAACGCGGCTTCGCGCGGCGTTGCGCCTGGGGCGCGTGGCCCACGCTTACCTGTTTGCCGGACCGCGCGGCGTGGGCAAGAAGAGAATGGCCCGGGAGCTGGCCAAGGCCCTCGTGTGCGCGCGCGGCGGAGACGAGGCGTGCGACGCGTGCCGCGAGTGCCGACGCGTGGAGGACGGCAACCACCCGGACGTGCGCTGGATTGCCCCTGAGGGGGCGAGCCTGCGCATCGAGCAGATTCGCGAGCTGAAGCGCGAGGCGGCGTACGGAACGCTGGAGGCGCGGCAGAAGGTGGTGGTGGTGGAGCGGGCGGACGCGTTGACCGTTCAGGCGGCCAACAGCCTGCTGAAGGTTCTGGAAGAGCCGCCGGTTCCGACCGTGTTCGTGCTGCTCGCCGAAAACGCCCACGCCGTTCTCCCGACGATTCGCTCCCGCTGCCAGTTGATCTCTTTCCCGCCGCTGGATGCCGAGTGGGTGGCGGCACGCTTGACGGACGAGGGATTTCCGGCGGCCCAGGCCCGATTGGCCGCGCACCTGGCCCCGGGACTGGATGAGGCGCGCAAGATCTGCCAATCGGAAGGGTTTGCGCCCCTAAAAACCCTAGTGATACAATGGACCCAGGACCTCCTGCAGCACGGGGCATCCAGCCTGCTCGCGCTGCAGGACAAGCTGTTTGCGCGGAATCCGGAGCGCGAAGAGGTCCTGCTCTGGTGCGATCTTCTCCTGTTGTGGTACCGAGACGTGTTGCACGTTCAGCTCGGGCGGCGCGAGCATCTCGCGTATGCCGAGCGCCGTGACGAGCTGGAGCGCCAGGCTGCCAAGTGGTCGCAAGCGGGCGTTCTGCAGGCCATCGACGCCGTTGTTGCGGCGCGGAAACGGCTTGCCCTGCCGACAAACGCCCAGCTTGTCTTGGAACAGCTGGCGATTCGTTTATTGGAGGGAATCCGATGTGCTTGAGGTGGTAGGCGTCCGCTTCAAAAAGGCGGGGAAAATCTATTACTTTGACCCCGGCGATCTGCCCGTGCGGCTTGGCGATCCCGTGCTGGTCGAGACGGCGCGGGGGATTGAGTACGGGTGGGTCGTGATCGAGCGCCGGCAGGTGGACGAGCAAGACGTCGTCCTGCCGCTGAAAAACGTGCTCCGCATTGCCGACGAGCAGGACGCCGCCCAGATGGAGCGAAACTGGGAAGATGCGAAACGGGCGTACGCGATTTGCAAGCAGAAAATCGCCGAACATGGCCTGCCGATGAAGCTGGTCGACGCGGAATACACCTTTGATCGCAACAAGCTGATTTTTTACTTCACTGCGGAAGGGCGTGTCGACTTTCGCGAACTGGTCAAAGACCTGGCCGCCGTCTTTCGCACGCGCATCGAACTCCGGCAGATTGGCGTGCGGGATGAAGCGAAAATGTTGGGCGGCATTGGCCCGTGCGGTCGGCTGCTCTGCTGTTCGACGTTTCTCGGCGATTTTGAGCCGGTTTCCATCAAGATGGCCAAGGACCAGAACCTGTCCCTGAACCCGGCGAAAATTTCCGGCTTGTGCGGCCGCCTCATGTGTTGCCTGCGGTATGAGCACGAAACGTATGCCCAGGCCCTTGCCACGCTACCGGACGTCGGCGACGAGGTCGAGACGCCGCTGGGCAAGGGACGCGTGGTGGGCTTGAACATCTTCGCCGAGCAGGTCCAGGTGGACGTCTACGAAGCGGGGCGCATCGTCGTGTTTTCCGTCGACGAGCTGAAAACCGCGGTTGACGGGTGAGTCCCCGCGCGTGCGGCAGGGGTGGAGGGTGCGTGGAGAAGCGGGAACTGGTTGAACGGGTCGCTCGGTTGGAAGCGCAAATCGGCCAGATGGTCGAGGAGCTGGGAAAAGTGAAGGAGCACGTGGCCGCGTTGCTCGAGGAAAATCAGCGGCTCCGCCTGGAGAATCAGCATTTGCGACGGCTCGTGAGCACGCGCGGGCCTGCAGGCGGCGAGGAAAAACACCGCGTTGCCAAACCGGCCCCGGTGGGCGAAGGATACGACAATTTGGCCCGCTTGTACCAAGAGGGTTTTCACATCTGCAATGTGCACTACGGCAGCTTGCGCACCGAGGGAGACTGCCTGTTCTGCCTCGCGTTCCTGCAGAAAGCGCCAACAGGCCCGTAACGGGGGGCCTGTTTTTTCATCCGGCGAAGGAGACGACGACAGCCGTGAGACGAACCGTTCCCCTCAAGCCTGGCGAACGGGTCGACGACCTGATGGCCGGCGGCCTGGCCATCATTCAGCACCCCGACGTGTTCTGCTTCTCCATGGATGCCGTCTTGCTGGCACGCTTTGTCACGCTTCCGCCGCGCGGGCGCATTGTCGATTTGTGCACCGGAAACGGGATCATCCCGCTCCTCTTGACGACGCGGACGGAAGCGGAGATTATCGGCGTGGAGATTCAGGAGCGCCTGTGCGACATGGCCCGGAGGAGCGTGGCGCTGAATGGCCTTGAGGCGCGCGTGTCCATCCTGTGTCGCGACCTGCGCACGTGCACCGAGGTGCTGCCGGTGGGCGTCTTTGACGTCGTCACGGCCAATCCGCCGTATTTGCCGCGGGACGGGGCGGACCTCAGCGCCAATCCGCATCAGGCTGCGGCGCGCCACGAGCTGTTTTGCACATTGGAGGACGTCGTGCGCGTGGCCAGCCGGCTGGTCAAATCGGGCGGACGGGTTGCCTTTGTGTACCGCCCGGCGCGCCTGGTTGAGCTGCTCGCGCTGATGCGGCAGCATCGCGTCGAGCCGAAGCGGATCCGCTTCGTCCATCCGTACGCCGACCGTCCCGCCAATCTCGTGCTGGTGGAAGGCATCCGCGACGGCGGGGTGGAGCTGCGCGTCCTTCCGCCCCTCGTGGTGTATCGCGCCGAGGGAACCTACACGGACGAGGTGCTGCGCATCTACAACGGGGGAACGGCGTAGGGCGCTGTCGCGGATGCCGTCGAGCCGGGGCCAAAACGAAAAATCGCCGCGGCACGTCGGCCGCGGCGATTTGACCATCATCAGCGGTCGGACGGGGTTTCCGCAGGCGATTGGCGGCGTTTTTGCGCGAGTTGCAGGCCCCACAACCCGCCGAGCACAACCAAGCCCGCAGCATCGGACGCGACGCCCGGAACCACCAGGGCCAGACCCGCGCCGATGGCCAACAGGCGCTCCACCGACCGGAGCGGGCGCAACCAGAAGCCGATGACGCCGGCCCCCACGCCGATCATGCCGACAAACGCCGTGACGGCGACCCACAGGGCCTCGGGGAGCGTCGTGTTGATCAGCAGCATCTGCGGCGAAAAGACGAACACGTACGGCACGAGGAAGGCGGCGATGGCCAAGCGCACCGAATCGATTCCCGTGCGCAGGAAGCTGGCCCCAGAGATGGCCGAGGCGGCGAAGGCGGCCAGGGCCACGGGCGGCGTGATGTCGGCGAGGATGCCGAAGTAGAAGGCGAACATGTGGGCGGTCAGTGTCGGGTAGCCTAACTGGATGATGGCCGGCGCAGTCATCGTCGACGTGATGATGTAGTTGGCCGTCGTCGGCACGCCCATGCCGAGGACAAGGGAGGCGATCATCGTGAAGAAGAGCGTCAGGATCGGGATCCCGCCGGACAGCTCCACCAGGCCATTGGCAAATTTGAGGCCGAGGCCGGTCAGCGTGACGACGCCGACGATGATGCCGGCCGTGGCGGTGGCGGCAATCACGCTGAGGGCTGCTTTGGCCCCATCGGCCAACGCCAGGACGATGTCCCTCAGGCCCATGCGCGTTTCCTTCCGCAGCGCGCCGACGGCGATTGTCGACGCGATGCCGTACAGGGCGGCACGTTCCGTCGACGTGCCGCTCATCAGGAAATAGATGATGACGCCGATGGGCAAGAGGAGGTACAGCTTTTTCAGCACTTCTCGGCGGTTGGGCAGTTCATCCTCCCGCAGCCCGCGCAACCCCGTCTTGCGGGCTTCAAAGTGGACCATGATCCAGATGCCGGCGAAATAGAGCAGCGCCGGGATGGTTGCGGCGAGGGCGATCTCGGCGTACGGGACGTTGATCGCTTCGGCCATGAGGAAGGCTGCTGCGCCCATGATCGGCGGCATCAGCTGCCCGCCGGTGGACGATGCCGCTTCCGTGGCGCCGGCGAAGGACGGCCGGTAGCCCAGGCGCTTCATCATCGGGATGGTGAAGGACCCGGACGTGACCACGTTGGCCACCGAGCTGCCGCTGATCGTCCCCTGCAGAGCGCTGGAGAAGACGGCCACTTTCGCCGGACCGCCGACGCGCCGACCGGCCAGAACCAGCGCCAGGTCGTTGAAATAGGCCCCGACGCCGGTCCGCTCCAGGAAGACGCCGAACAGGATGAACAGGAAGATAAACTTTGCCGAGACGCCGAGGGGAACGCCCAGAATGCCTTCCGTGGTGTAGTACATATGGCTGATCAGCCGTTCCAGGCTGACCCCGCGGTGGCCGAGGAAGCCCGGAATCTCTTTGCCAAAGAGGGCGTACAACAAAAACAGCGTGGCGATGATCACAATCGGCCATCCGACGACGCGCCGTGCACCCTCCAGCACGAGGAGGATGGCAACGGCGCCGACGATGGCGTCCAGCGTCGTCAGGTTGCCGGCCCGCTGGACAAGCCCGTCGAAGGCGAAGAACCAATACCCCCCGACGGCCAGGCCCAGGAGGGCCAGAAGGGCGTCCGCCACCGACACGCCGGCGGTGGTTCTGCGCCGCGTCGGGGAAAAGAGGAGAAAGATCAGGCACAAGCCGAAACCCAGGTGCAAGGCGCGATGAATCTGCGCCGGCGGCGGGGGCAAAATGGTGGTCACCAGTTGGTACAGGGTAAAGCCAATCGCCAAGAGGCTGACAGCGCGGCCAAGCCATCCGGAGAGCGGGCGATACGCCTGTTCTCGGTCGAACTTGGCGACCAGCTGCTGCAGGTTATCGGACGGCGAACGATTGGCTTCGGTCATCGCTCTGGATCACCCTCCCCATGCGTTGCCATAGCGTTTCCCGCTTCACGTTGAGGCGCACCCACGAGCCCGGGGTGGCGACGTGAGCCAGCGAAATGCGGTGCGGCCCGATGTGGAGCGTGTGGTTGGCCACGTAACCGATGCGCAGGTCGAGATGCGGAAGGGGACGGTTGAGATGATCGAGGTGAAACCAGCCGTTTTTCACGGTGAAGGTTTGGCCGGGTTCCACGTCCGACGGCATGCCGATGCCATAGGATTGAAAGCGCACCGCTTCGAGGACGAGGACGTCGTCGCCGATGCTGTACGTTTCGATGACCGGCGTGCGGTGGATGGAGTGGGTATAGTGCAGGGCGATGTGCTCTCCCCGCGACACGGGGATGGCCAGCAGCGCAGTACCCGTTTTTCCGTCCGCAATGATGAGCGCCGGAAAGAGGGGCATAACGGTCAACGCCGCTGCGGTGACGAACAGAATGGCCGCGGTCACTGCACGGCGATGCCGGCGAAAGGGCCCCATCGCTGCCATGAGGCGTCGACCTCCACGGGCACCGTCATCTCTCGCGCACAAAAGGGACCGGGGGATGGTTCCCCCGGTTCCAACGCGCGCAGCGGTTTTCTTCCCTGCGTTACTGTTCCTTGCGAATACCCTTTTCCTCGAAATACTTGGCCGCGCCCGGATGCACGTCGATGGTAAAGCCCTTCAGCGCGTCTTCCAGCTTGATCTCTTTCGCCTTGGCGTGAACCGTTTCCAGCTCCTGCAGGTTGTCGAACAGGGTCTTGGTGATCGAGTACACGAGCTGGTCATCCAGTTCGGCGCGTACGACGAGCATCGACTTCACGGCCACCGTTTTGACGTCTTGGTCTTGGCCTTTGTACGTGCCGGCAGGAATCACCTGTTCAAAGTAGAAGGGATACGTCGCGGACAGCTTTTGGATGTGCTCGTCGTCGAGGCTCACGATGCGCACGCCCTTCGTGGCGGCCAGCTCCGAAACGGCCGACGTCGGCGTCCCCGCCGTCACGAAGGCGGCGTCGAGCGTACCGTCCTGCAGGCCGCTGGAGGACTCGGCGAAGGAAAGGCGCTGCACCTTGAGGTCATCAAAGGTCAGCCCGTACACCTCGAGAATCTGTTTGGCGTTGAGCTCGGTGCCGCTTCCCGGTGCCCCAACGGAGACGCGCTTGCCTTTCAGGTCGGCGACGGACTTCACGGGGCTGTCTGCGGGAACGACAATCTGCACCGTTTCCGGGTACAGCGCGGCGATCGTTTTCATGTTCTGGACGGCGCCGCCCTCTTGAAACATCTCCGTCCCCTTGGCGGCGTAGTCGGCGATGTCCGCCTGCGTGAAGGCGATGTCGACCTGCCCGTCTTTCAGCAGGCGCAGGTTTTCCACCGAGGCACCCGTCGTCTGGGCCGTGGCCTTGACGCCCGCCTTCTCGAGGATTTTGGCGATGCCGCCGCCCAGCGCGTAATACGTCCCGGCCGTGCCCCCGGTGGCAATGTACAGCTGGTCCGGTGTTTCACCGCCCTGCGCTTGGTCCGCTCCCTGTTCGTTACCGCCGGGCTGGGTTGCGGAGCCGCAACCGGCGACGGCCAACACCAGGGCCAGCAGGGCCATGACCGAGCGAAAGCGTTTCCAAACCAACGTTGCCCACCTCCCGCACGTCTTCGTCTATAATGAAAACATTCGAGAAAATCTTAATCGAATCGGCGGAAAAAATCAAATCCCACTGTATGGAAAAGCCGGGAGGGGTGTGCGTGTTTCGACAACAAAGTTTCGCCGCTGCGGGCGGCAAGCTCTACGTTGTGGCCACGCCCATCGGCAACCTCGACGACATCACCTACCGCGCGGTGCGCGTGCTGCGCGAAGTGGACTGGATCGCCGCGGAAGACACCCGCCATACGCGCAAGCTGCTTGCCCATTTTGGCATCGCGACGCCACTCATCAGCTGCCACGAACACAACGAAGCGACGCGGGCGGCCGAACTGGTGGCCCGATTGCAGAAGGGGGAATCGGGCGCGCTGGTGAGCGACGCCGGCCTTCCGGGCATTGCCGATCCCGGTGCCCAGCTCGTGCGTGCGGCTGTTGAACGTGGGATTCCGGTGGTGCCCGTGCCGGGCGCAAGCGCCGCCTTGGCCGCCCTTGTCGTGTCGGGGCTGCCCACCAAACGCTTTCGCTTTGTCGGGTTTCTGCCCCGACAGAGCCGCGAGCGCGCCCGCGCGTTGGACCGCCTGAAAACGGCGACGGACACGCTGCTGTTTTATGAAGCGCCCCACCGCCTGGCCGAGACCCTGGAAGCCCTTCTCGCCGTGCTGGGCGACCGTCGTGCGGTCTTGGCGCGGGAGCTGACCAAGGTGCACGAGGAAATTGTGCGCGGATCGCTCACCGAAATCCTGGCTCTGGTGCGGGCGGAAGGGGTTCGCGGCGAATGCACGCTGGTGGTGGAGGGGGCGGACGAAGAAGGCGATGCGGCGCAGGAGGACGTGTGGTGGGAGGGTCTGTCGGTGGCCGAGCACGTGGCGGCATACGAGGCGCGGGGCCTTACCCGGAAAGAGGCGATGAAGGCCGTGGCCCGCGATCGCGGCGTGTCAAAGCGCGAGGTGTACGCCGCGCTCCTGGATTCCGCGCGGTAAGGGCAGAAGGAGCCGACGCGAAGCCGCCAAACCAGGCAAAAAAAGAACCTTCGGCGACGGAAACAACTCGACGGATGAGGACCGGTTTGCGTCGTCCGAAGGGTTGGTGTGACCCATTCCTGGGGTTTCGTGTGCCTTCCTTTTTCACGCGCGCACGCAATCGCACGTCGCTGCCCTTACTTGGCCACCGCGGCGTACATCTCTTCCGCACAAGGCCGGCAAATCACTTTGCCTTTGTAGTGGGTGACGTTGTCGGCGTTTCCGCAGAAAATGCACGCCGGCTCGTATTTTTTGAGGATGATGCGCTCCCCGTCGACGTAAATTTCGAGCGCATCCTTTTCCCCGATGCCCAGCGTGCGGCGCAGCTCAATGGGGATGACGACACGCCCGAGTTCGTCGACTTTGCGCACAATACCGGTGGACTTCATCATGCTTCTCCATCTCCCTTCGCGGTTTTCTCGTCAAAATTCGACGTTTGTCTGTTTCTAGCATACCAGCCATTCCCATGCTAGTCAATGGCTGTTCTGGTCAATCTCAGCCTACTTGCGGGTATTTTTAGTATGATTATAAGAGAATGGGCGGCCAAAACACAAGGAATTTTGGGAGGTCAGGAAGATTTTTGTGTGGCACGTTTCCCCGGATTTGATTGAACGGTTGCGCGACGTCGGCGAACGGCTGAGCCAGCGGTACCGGCGGCGCGACGACAGGGACAAAATTCGACAAAAGGTGACAACAACATACGGCGATATTCGACGTCTTTCGCCATTTTCCTCCTCCGCGTTGGCGGAGTGGACACAAGGACGCCCCCTGGTGGCGGTCGATGGATCGGTCAACAGCACCGGCGGCACCCCGCCACACACGGTGGTGTTGTTTCAGGCCCTCGCCAAAAGTTCCCATGGAGCGCAGCATTGGGCGGCAGACGTGCGCACGCCGCTTCTTGAGGAGGGCGACCTGTGGGCGAAGGATGAAGGCCGCTGGCGCAGCCGCGTGTTGGCCAAGCTGGAACTGGCCGTGGCGCGGAAGGCGGTCGAAGCCGAGCGGCCGCGCGCCGTGCTCATGGACGGCTCGCTGTTTCACTATCATCTGGATGCGCCGGATGAGTGGGCGGCCCTCAAAGCGGCGGTGTTGGAACAGGATGTGCTCCTCATTGGCGTGAGCGAGGAGATCGGCACGACCGACGTGGCGCGCGCCTGCGTGGAGGGAAGCGCCCACGGGCGAACCGACCGGGAAGTGCTGTATGGCGTGCTGGAGCCGGGGGAGTGCTTTTGGGTGGACAACCTGGGGCGCAAGCAGGGGTTTCGCACCGTGTTTGCGCGCACGTCCCGTCACCCCCAATGCATCGGCATCGACCTGCTCATCGAGCAGCGCCAGGAAGCCGCCGACGCGGTGCGCCTGGTGATGGCCCTCACGCCTCCGGAAGGGCGCGGCATCCCTCTGTGGCTGGACATCGTCGACCGCGACGTGCGCATCACGGACAAATTGGTGGAGGCCCTCGTCGACCAATACCTGGACCCGGCGGTGAAACGGCTCGTGCTTTCGCCCAAGCGGCGCGAGCGGCCCTATTGAGGGAAGGCGGGCTTGAGGGGATAACCACGGTTTGTTCGCGGGCGATTCCGCGCGGGAGGAGGGAACAGCATGCACGTCGTCGGCGTGACGACGCAGCAGCAGGTGTTTGTTGCGGCAAAGGACCGCAAGTTTCGCATCAACGAAATCCTTGTCATCGAGGATCCCGATCTCGGCTATCCCAAGGGCGAGGTTGTCGAAACGTACGCCTACAACCGCTCCATCCCGATGGGGTTTGACAAGGCGCTGGTGGATGAACAGGTGCTGGACGCCCTCAAAACGATCGGGTACGACATCGGCGCCGATGAGGTGAACCTGGCCAAGGTGCGCCTGTTTGAGGAAGCGGTGCAGCCCATTCGCACCGGTGCCCGCGTGCGCGAGCCGGTCTTTGCCGAGGTGCGCGACATGCTCGTCAAGGTCGCGCCGGCGTCGGGGATGGTGCTCGGCGTCATCCGCAGCACCGAGCCCCTCGCCGCCACCTTGGAGCCCGAGCTGCGCAACTTGTTCATGCTGGGGGAAGGGGGGCGGGTCATCCCCCAAAACGGCGTCCCCTTCATCTTTGACATCCGCGCCATGCAGCAGTACCCCCACATCGGCATCTTTGGCGGATCGGGTTCGGGCAAATCCTTCGGGCTGCGCGTCATGCTCGAGGAGCTGATGAAGCTGGGCGTGCCCACCCTGGTGTTCGACCCGCATTACGAAATGGACTTTTCCGAACGCGACGAGCGGATTCCCGACGCACCGACGTACACCGACAAGTTTGTCGTTGTCGGCATCGGCCGCGACGTGGGCATCGACTTTTCCACCCTGACCACCCGGGAGGTGGAAAACCTCCTCGGCGCGGCGGGCGCCCTGACCGACGCCATGGCCAACGCCGTGCAGACGCTGCATCGCCGGCGGGACAGCGTGGAATCCTTCGAGGCCCGCGTCAGCGCCTTGGCCGAGGCGCTGGAAGAAGGGCGGCAGGGCCTCGAGAAGCGCCTCAAGGCGGAGGAGGACCCGCTGGCGCGCGAACGCCTCGAGGAACGCCTGCGGCTCCTCGCGGAATACGGCAACCTGCCCCTCGCCTCGGTGCGCGGGATCCTGTGGCGCCTCGCGCGGCTTAAGCAGGCCGGGCTGTTTGCCCACAACATCGCGCCGATCGAGCGGGCCTTGACCGCCGGCAAGCTGGTCGTTGTGCAGGGGCCGCTGTGGGTGCTGCAGGTGTTCGCCTCGTCCGTGATCAGCACCCTCTACCACCGCCGGCGCGACTGGCGCGATGCGCGGTTCAAGCAGCGCCAGGCCCCCTACTTTCCGCCCTTCGTCATCGTGACCGACGAAGCCCACAACTTCGCGCCCAAGGGAACGGAGAAGCCGGCCAAACCCATCCTCACGGAGATCGCCCAGGAAGGCCGCAAATACGGCGTTTTCCTCATCCTCGCCACCCAGCGGCCAACGCTACTGGACGAAACGATCACCGCGCAGCTCAACACGAAGGTGGTCTTCCGCACCGTACGCGGGACCGACATCGCCACCATCCGCGAAGAGACCGATCTCACCCCGGAGGAAGCGGGGCGCCTGCCGTACCTGCGTTCAGGGGACGCCTTCGTCTCGTCGGCCGTTTTCGGGCGGACCATTCCCGTGCGCATCCGCCTGGCGCACACGAAGAGCCCGCACACGGTGAATCCCTTTGACGAATGGGACGACATGCGGGCGCGGGAAGACGACGCGCTGCTGGATGTCCTGCTGCGCCATGTGCCCGTCTACGAAACGGCGCTGATGGATGTCCTGCTCGACGTCAACAAGACCCTCGGCGTGTCGTGGGACGTGGCCAAGCTGAAGAGCGAGCTGGACCGGCTGGCCCAGGCGGGCAAGCTCCGCAAGCTGCCCACGCCCTTCTGCACGATGTACGACCGCCCCAAAGCGTGAGGAAGCGGCGCCAGCGGCCGGGCGTCACGGGCGGGGAGGGCCGCGCGAATCGCGCCGCCTTGACAGCGGACCCGCTGCTGGTGTACTGTACTGGATAAGAATGGGATGGTTCGTTCATCGGGAAAAACGGCAAACAGGTACTGTCGAGGATGGGGAGAGTAGCCGCGAACGGCCGATTCCAGAGAGCCGGGTCAGGTGAAAGCCGGTATCGGACGGCGCGGCGAAGATGGCCCCGGAGACCCGCTTTCGACCCCTGGCGTGGGCGCTGGCGACATGCGCGGCGCCGGCGCGAGGCTGAGGGAGCGGCGCGTCCCGCGTTAACGGGAGGCGTGCGCGCGGCGGGCGCACGCGCTGAGCCCGTGCCCTGCGAAGGGACGGGGAAGTTGGGTGGTACCGCGTGAGGCCAATCGCCTCTCGCCCCAATGCCGGGGTGAGGGGCGTTTTGTTCGTTTGCCAACGCGATCACGTCACACCAGGGAGGGTGTACCATGGGAACGCGACCCACCTTTTACATTACCTCGCCGATCTATTATCCGAGCGACAAGCTGCACATCGGCAATGCCTACACGACCATCGCCGCCGATGCCATGGCCCGCTACAAGCGGCTGCGCGGCTATGACGTGTTCTACCTGACCGGCACCGACGAGCATGGCCAGAAACTGCAGCGGCGCGCGGCGGAAGAGGGGAAACAGCCCCTGGAGTTTATCGATCCGCTGGTGGACTGGATCAAGGACCTGTGGGCAAAGCTCGACATCGCCTACGACGATTTCATCCGCACCACCGAACCGCGCCACAAGAAGGTGGTCCAGCGCATCTTCCAGCGCCTCCTCGACCAGGGCGACATCTACCTCGGCGAGTACGAGGGCTACTACTGCGTGCCGTGCGAGTCCTTCTGGACCGAGCGCCAGGCCAAGCGCGAGAACGGGTACTTCTGCCCCGACTGCGACCGCGAAGTGAAGCTGGTCAAGGAGAAATGCTACTTCTTCCGCATGTCGAAGTACCAGGACCGTCTCCTCCGGTTCCTCGAAGAAAACCCGGACTTCATCCAGCCCGAGTCGCGGCGCAACGAGATGATCAACAACTTCCTAAAACCGGGGTTGGAAGACCTGTGCGTGTCGCGCACCACCTTCGACTGGGGCATTCCCGTGCCGAGCGATCCCGAGCACGTCATCTACGTGTGGATCGATGCGCTGACCAACTACATCTCGGCCATCGGGTACCTGTCCGACGACCCGAAGGAGCGGGAGAAATTTGCCCGCTACTGGCCGGCCGACGTGCACCTGATCGGGAAGGACATCCTGCGCTTCCACACCATCTACTGGCCGATCATCCTCATGGCCCTCGACCTGCCGCTGCCGAAGAAGGTGTTCGGCCACGGCTGGCTGCTCATGCCCGACGGCAAGATGTCGAAGTCGAAGGGCAACGTGATCGATCCGAAGTTTCTCATCGACCGCTACGGGTCCGACGCCATCCGCTACTTCCTGCTGCGCGAGATTCCCTTTGGCCAGGACGGTGTCTTCACGCCAGAGGCCTTCCTCCAGCGCCACAACTTTGATCTGGCCAACGACCTGGGCAACCTCGTGTACCGCACGGTGACGATGATCGAGAAGTACACCGGCGGACGTTTGCCGGCGCCTGGCGAGGCCACGGCCATCGACGAGGACCTGCGCCAGACGGCCCGTGCCGTGGTGGCCGACGTGGAGCGGGAGATGGACGAGATGCACTTCTCGTCCGCCCTGCAGCGCATCTGGGACCTAGTGGGCCGGACCAACAAGTACATCGACGAGACGATGCCGTGGGTCCTGGCCAAGGACGAGGCACAGCGGGGGCGGTTGAACACGGTGCTCTACAACCTGGCCGAGAGCATCCGCATCGTGTCGGTGCTCCTGCAGCCCTTCCTGACGAAGACACCGCCAAAGATCTGGCGCCAGCTCGGCATCGCCGATCGCCCCGAACTGGTGGCGTGGGAAAGCACCTACGACTGGGGCCGGCTGCCGGCGGGGACGTGCGTGGTGAGGGACGAGCCGCTCTTCCCGCGCCTGGACATTGAAGCCGAAATCGCCGCCATCGACGCCGCGACGGCCGAAGCGCGCCGGCGGGCGGAGGAGAACCGCAAGAAGCAGGAGGCGGCCAAAGCGGGCGTAGCCGAAGGGCCGGATGCGGCAGGCGGCCGCACCGCAGCGGGAACCGGCACGGCCGGAGCGGACCCCGCTTCGGGGGCCGGCGAAGGTTCGACCGAGGTCACCGTGGAGCAGTTCTTCCAGACCGACCTGCGCGTGGCTGAGGTGAAGGCGGCCGAGCGGGTGCCGAAGACGGACAAGCTCCTCAAGCTGATCCTCGACGTCGGCGGTGAGACCCGGCAGGTCGTCTCCGGCATCGCCCAGCGCTATGCGCCGGAGGACCTCGTCGGCAGGAAGGTGGTCCTCGTGGCCAACCTGAAACCGGCCAAGATCCGCGGGGAGTGGTCCCAGGGCATGATCCTCGCCGCCGATGGCCCGGACGGTCCGCACGTCCTGTTTGTCGACGCCGATGTGCCCAGCGGGGCGAAGGTGAAATGAGCGGGGAGGGGACGGCCGTGTTTGTCGACACGCACGCCCACGTGAACGATGCGCAGTTTGACGCCGATCGCGACGCCGTCCTCGCCCGGGCCCGGGAAGCAGGGGTGACGCGCATCGTCACCATCGGCTACAACCGCGCCACGATCCCGTCGGCCCTGGCGCTGGCCGATCGCCACGAGGCTCTCTACGCGGCGATCGGCTGGCATCCCCACGATGCGGCCGCCTGCGCGGAGGAAGACCTCGCCTGGGTCGAACGCCTGGCCCGCGAACACGGCAAGGTGGTGGCCATCGGCGAAATTGGCCTCGATTACTACCGCGATTGGGCGCCGCGCGACGCGCAGCGGGCGGTGTTTCGCCAGCAGCTGGCCCTCGCCCGGCGCCTCGGGCTTCCCGTGATCCTCCACTGCCGCGACGCGTATGCCGACGTGCTCGAGGTGCTGCGCGACGAGGGCGCCGGCGAGATCGGCGGCGTCATGCACTGTTTCACCGCCGATTGGGAGACGGCCAAGGCCTTTCTCGATCTCGGCTTTTACCTGGGTATCGGCGGCGTGGTGACGTTCAAAACGGGCGCGGCGGTGCGGGAGGTGGTCCAAAAGGCGCCCCTCGACCGGCTGCTCCTCGAGACCGACTGCCCGTACTTGGCGCCGGTGCCCCATCGCGGCAAGCGCAACGAGCCGGCCTACCTTCGCCACACCGCCGAGGTGGTGGCGGAGGTCCGCGGGATGGCCGTGGAAGATGTGGCCGCGGCGACGACGGAAAACGCCATGCGCCTCTTTCGCCTGCCCTGATTCGACGGCTGCGGCGCGGCGGATGCCGGCGAACCGGGGCGGACCGTGGCGACCCATGAAAAAGAAAGAAAAAACGCCTCTTCCCCTCTAATTGCATGCTACACCGATGTAAATTTGACAAATCCGCCGTTTTGGCCTACAATGGCCTTACGTTTGAGGGGGAGGGAATATGGATGAAACTGGCATTCCTCCGCGGTGCCAGTTCTCCCGGCCGTACTCCTCGCGTGGTCGCATGGGTTTGCGCTTTGGTTGCCGTCACCGCTTCGCTTCTGGCCATGGGATTTGGACGCATGTCCGCATCGGACGCAAAGGCCGTTACGCTTGCCGTTGAGGGTCGGGAAACGGTGGTGCGCACGGAAGCCGACACCGTGGCGCAGCTTTTGCGTGAACAGGGTGTGGCCGTTGGGCCGCGGGATCGGGTAATGCCGGCGCCCGATGCGCCCCTGTCTCCGGGCATGCGCGTGTCGGTCGAGCGCGCGCGACTGCTCACGTTCCGCGTCGGGTCCACCACGTTTCAACGCGCCGTGGCGGCGCGAACGGTTCAAGAGGCGCTGCTGGAGGCCGGCGTCACCCTGGGACCCCTCGACCGCGTGAGTCCGGGGCTGCGCCAACCGGTCGCGAGCGGACTGGTCATCACCGTCACCCGCGTGGAAGAGCGTTTGGTCCAGGAAGAAAAGGTGTTGAAGCCCCACGTGGTGAAGACGGCCAGCCATGACCTGCCCGCTGGCGATCAGCGTATGCTGCAGAAAGGGAAGGCCGGCAAGGCGGTCGTCACCTATCGCGTCCGCCTGGAAAACGGAGTGGAAGTGGCGCGCGATCTGGTCGACCGCGACGTGATTGCGGCGCCGCAGCCCACCGTCATCGCTGTTGGCACGCTTCGCGGCATCGAACGGCAAGGGGTGACGTTTTTGCCGCGCCGTGTGCTGCACAACGTCATGCTGACCGCCTATGGTCCTGGGGTGGTGCACACCGGAAAGGGGCCGGATCACCCCCTGTATGGCATCACCGCCCTGGGTACCCGGGCCAAGGAAGGGCGGACCATCGCCGTCGATCCCGCCGTCATTCCTCTGGGCTGGTGGGTGTACATTGAGGGACTGGGCTTCCGCCGGGCGGAAGACACCGGCGGCAGCGTGAAGGGGAAGAAGATCGACGTCTACTTTGAAACGGACGCCCTCGCCAGCCGCTTTGGCCTCAAGCGGGGGCACACCGTGTACGTGATCGGGCCGCATCTGCCACGGGGTGCCGCCGCCCCGTGATCCGCAAGGCGCAGGGCGTGGCAAAGGCCCATGTGCAAATCCGGATGGGAACGCTGCTCTGGGTTTAGGAGGGGCCAAGGTTGATTCGGGAAATCATCGTCGTTGAGGGCCGCGACGACACCGCCGCTGTCCAGCGCGCGGTGGTGGCCGACACGATTGAGACGGGCGGCTCGGCGCTCTCGGAAGAGGTGATTGCGCGCATTCGCCTGGCGCAGGCGACGCGCGGCGTGATCATTTTGACCGATCCCGATTACCCGGGCGAACGGATCCGCCGCATCCTGAGCGCGCGCGTTCCCGGCTGCAAGCACGCCTTTTTGTCCCGCGAGGAGGCCAGCCGGAATGGAAAGATCGGCGTCGAGTACGCATCCCCGGAGGCCATCCGCCGCGCCTTGGCTGCGGTCCAGACGGAGATGCCCGAACAACCCGAGGCGATCACCTGGGAAGAGCTGATGGCGGCGGGGTTGTGCAGCGGTCCCGGCGCGCGCCGGCGCCGGGAAGCGTTGGGACGCCGCTTAGGCATCGGCTACGCCAACGCCCGGCAGTTCCACAAGCGGTTGCGCGTCTTCGGGGTTTCCCGGGAAATGTTTTACCGCGCCTTGCGCGAGGTGGAGGAAGGGTTTGCCGCTGTGGGGGTTGGTGCGCGCGCCAAGGGGGAGGGCGACGCGGGGCCGTGACGGAGAACGTGATCGCCTCGCCTGCGCGTACGCGCGCCATTTTGGCTGCCCATGGTGTAATGCCGAAGAAGAGCCTCGGCCAAAACTTTTTGGTCGACCGTCGCGTGCTGGAGCGCATCGTCGCCGCGGCCGAGCTGGATCGCGAGACGGCGGTGCTGGAGATCGGTCCGGGAGTCGGGGCGCTGACCGAGTTTTTGGCCCGGGCAGCGGGCAAGGTGGTCGCCGTGGAACTCGACCGGCGCCTGTTGCCTGTGCTGGCGGAAACCCTGGCGCCGTATCCGCATGTCCACGTTGTCCACGGCGATTTTCTGGAGCTCGACCTGCCCGCGTTTTTCGCCGAGCATTTTGCCGGCTGGACCAAGCGGGCCGTCGTGGCCAACCTCCCGTACTACGTGACCACGCCCATTTTGTTCAAGTTGATAGAGGCCCGCGATGAGGTGCCGCTGTGCGTGTTGATGGTCCAAAAGGAAGTGGCCGCGCGGCTCGCGGCCCAGCCAGGGACGAAGGATTACGGCGCCCTCACCATTGCCGTTCAGTTTTACGCGGAAGTGGACTACGTGATGACGGTCCCGAAGCACGCCTTTGTGCCGCGTCCCCAAGTCGACTCGGCCGTGGTCCGCATCCGCCGCCGTCCGGCCCCGCTGGCGGCCGTACCCGACGAGCGGCTGTTTTTCCGCGTCGTGCGGGCGGCCTTTTCCCAGCGGCGCAAAACGATTTTAAACAACTTGGCGCATAATCTAGAAAAGGGGGGGAGCCGCGCGGCCGCGCGGGCTCTGTTGGAAGCATCCGGCATCGATCCGGCTCGCCGGGCGGAGACGCTCAGCATCGCCGAGTTTGCCCGGTTGACGCAACGTTTGCACGAATGGACGACGCGCTAGGGGGATGGCCGTGCGCTTGATCAGCCCCACGCGGGGGCCGCTTTCCTTGGAGCAAGTGGTCGCGAACATCCGCCGATACATCGAGGAAGCGCCCCAAGCCACCTACAAACTGGTCATCGGCACCGATTCGCAAACGGACGCGGACAAGACCGTGTTTGTCACGGCCATCATTGTGCAGCGGGTCGGCCGTGGTGCACGCTTTTTCTATGCGCGGCAGGTGGTGCCGCCGATCGTGGACCTGCGGCACCGCATCTACCGCGAGACCGAGATCAGCCTGCGCACGCTGGAGGCCCTGCAGCGGGCCGGCCTGTCCGCCATTGGGGCCGACTTTCCGATCGAGATCCACCTGGATGTCGGGCAGCAAGGGGAGACGCGGATGATCATTCAGGAAGTGGTCGGCTGGGTGCAGGCGGTCGGGTATACGGCGAAGATCAAGCCCGACGCGTACGGGGCGAGCGCCGTGGCGGACCGGTTCACGAAGTAGGGGGAGTTGTCGGGTTTTGAAAAAATGGCCAGAATGCGGATCCCTCTCTGAAACATTCTATCTTTATAAACTGAGTATCCAGGTTTTCACACCTCGTCGGCAAAAGCCGACGTTTTTTTTAAAGTCATCCCGCGTGTCAACTCACATAAAAACCTAACCGAAGTGAAGCCGGTCACTCACGAGAAAATCT